>JAZQSN010000034.1:0-9196 GCA_045630065.1 Alistipes sp. | reverse complement strand
AGAGTCGCGGTCACGACGATTACGGTTGCGACGACGCTTATTCTGGTTGTCGAAACGAGTGATGCTATCCCCCTCGGTGCGGAATGTAGGCTCCTCCACGGTGGGTATATCGTCCTTGTTGAGGATCGACTCTACTTTGCGACCTGCTCGGTTAGCGGCAATAATCTCGCGCACACGTGAGGTGGGGATTGTTACCACATTCGACATTGTATCCTTGCTGCTGCTGAACGACATCGTGCGAGCTAAAATGTCGGTCTTAACCAGATAGTACTCGCCATCCATAGCCTGCAACGGCTCACGCACGCGGGGCAATGCCTGACGTGCATCGGCATATACGTCATACTCGTACATCAAACAGCACTTGAGTTTCGAGCACTGGCCCGCCAACTTCTGGGGGTTGAGCGAGATGTCCTGCACGCGGGCGGCGTTGGTCGTAACGCTCGAGAACGACGAGATCCACGAAGCACAGCACAACTCACGTCCGCAGGCACCGATACCGCCAATGCGGCCGGCCTCTTGGCGTGCGCCAATCTGCTTCATCTCGATTCGTATGTGGAAACGCTCGGCAAATACCTTGATAAGTTCACGGAAATCGACACGACCTTCGGCAATGTAGTAGAAGATAGCTTTAATCTTGTCGCCCTGATACTCCACGTCGCCAATCTTCATATCAAGTCCCATATCGGCAGCAATTTGACGCGACTGAATCATAGTGTCGTGCTCCAGAGCAATAGCCTCCTGCCAACGCTCAATATCGTAGGGCTTAGCCTTGCGGTAGATCTTCTTGTACTCGCCATTAAACGGGGTAAAGCCCGTGCGGCGAATCTGCTTGGCTACCATATCACCCGTGAGTGAGATGATGCCGATATCGTGGCCGGGTGATGCCTCTACGGCAACGATGTCGCCACGCTTGAGGTCTAAGCCGTTTACATTTTTGTAGTATGAACGGCGTGTGTTTTTGAATCGAACCTCGAATATATCAGTGGGGATATTGTCTGGATATGACTCCAGCCAAGGTGTCTCGTGCAATTTGAAACACCCCTCGACTGGCTCAACGTGAAGGTCGGCTGTGCAGTCGCAGAGAGTGATGCCTCGACCGGGTTCGGGTATATGTTTTTTATTACAACTCATCGTTACGAAAAATTTTTGTAAAGATATGAAAATTTTTTTAATTTTCAATCTTACTCTCAAATTGCTTTATGTTGTGTCTTACTCGGTTCATTGTCATTATGGCACAGCACGATAAACCAATGATAAAGCCGATGATAAGACCATTAGCCTGCAGACCATATTTGAAGGCCAAAATGTAGCCGGCAGGAATGTTAATCAGCACATACGAGATGAAGACTATGGGGATTATAATCTTTACATCCTGCAAGCCACGCAAAATACTGATTGATAGTGCCTGCATGCAGTCCGACACCTGAAACAAAGCTATGAAAATAAGCATCGAACCAGTTAGTCGAATCACCTCGGTATTGGTGGTAAAAAGCGTAGGGATTACGAATCGCAGAGCCACAAAGAGCAATGCCACCGATATGTTCCATACCAATCCCATCTGGAAGGCAGAATTGACCGTATAGCGTAGGCGGTGGAAGTCGCCACGACCATAAATATGCGAGGTGAGAATGGTGGTTGCCGAGCCAATGGCGATAATGATCATAAACGTTACGTTCATCATATTCACACCAATCTGGTAAGCACTCACCGATGCTGCTCCAAATGCCAACACCATAATACCCGCCACGACAAAGGCACTCGCCTCCATCAACATCTGAAAGGCAATGGGTACTCCCACACGTAAAATCTCGATGATGGTCTTTATACTCAATGCTGATTGCTTGAAAAGCGAGGCAGTGTAGCATCTAAACTTTGGCGTTAGCAGAAAATAGGTCACCAGCAATATGCACTGTACGATGCGAGAGATGAGCGTAGCATAGCCAGCTCCGAGTGATCCCATAGGTTCGAAACCAAGGTGACCGAAGATGAGCACCCAATTAAGGAAAATGTTCAGCGCATTGGCGCCTATGATGGTGTACATCGCAATTCGTGTATTGCCCACACCCTCCAGAAACTGCTTGGCTGTGCCCCATATCATAATGGGGAAGAGGCTCCAAATCAGTGTGTTGTAGTAGGGTAGTGCAGTGTCGATGACAGCCCCTATCGATGTGTCGCCTCCGCTGCCAATCATCAGCGTACCCATCATCGGCAGCAGATTGCGAGTGGCGATTAATAGCAATGTTGCCACCACTCCGACAATAGCAAAGAGTAAGGCTCCGTTCTGGAGCAGTGCGGCTAAGTGTGTGCGGTGATTTTTAGCATAGTGCTCGCCTACAAGAGGTGTAAGACCAAAGGTTATGCCCATCGAGGCAATGAAGATTATGTAGAAGAAACTTGTAGCAAAAGATACTGCCGCCAGCGGAACAGGGTCATCACCTCCGTAGCGGCCAACCATTGCCGTGTCGGCAAGTTGAACGGTGATTTGTCCTATCTGCGAGAGGATTACGGGCAGTGCTAGACGGAAATTCTCCTTGTAGAAGGGTTTGTATTTGGTGAAAAAGTTCATAGCAGTGGCAAATATACGAAAAAAAAGAGGTAATATATAATAAACTCGGTAGTGCTTGCGTTTCTCTGATGGCTGTCGGATGAATTAGCCAAATGATGTGTGCAACGGTCAAAAAGTGGTATTTGCTGAATAAATGTCTTGACGATTGTTCTATAAGTATACAAAGTGTTGTGAAATGTAACTTTTTGGCTACTTTTGCTGGTGTAAAAGTGGAAAAACGTAAGATCTTGTGTAATAATGATACAGTATTTGAATTGGCTGACAGAGTTGGAGGGTTTTGAGCAGGTCGATTGCATCGAAAACGAGTTGTTGATATTCCGTTATTCCGAGTTAATCAACAAGATTCTGCACAAGAGCCCCTTCCATCGTGATACTATGCGTAATCCCCATAAGTTTGATTTCTTTGTATTCATAAATCATACATCGGGTAGCGCTACAATTAAGATCGATATGGAGGAGATCGTGCTCGAGAATCCGTGCAATGTGGTAAAGCTCGCGCCTGGTCAGATATTATCTATCGAGCGTGTGAGTTCTGATTTCGATGCCTCGGTGATGCTTATGTCGAAGCAATTTATCGAGGGATTGATGGTTTTTGTCAATGGCTCGGTGCCCCTGCCGATGCTCATCGGTAATAAGGTGGTCGAGCATTTTAGCGCCGAGGAGGATTATTCGCCCGATCTGTTTCAACGCATTGTAAGACATTGTATTCAGGATAAGCAGAATCCCTATCGCTTGCAGGTTGTACAGCACGTAATTATGGCAATGTTCTACTCTTCGGAGAAGATTCGCCAGGTCAATACCAAGGAGGTGTATCGCACCAATGCTGATGTGTTATCGAAGAAGTTCTTGGATCTGGCCAAGGAGAACTTCCGTAAGGAGCGCCAGTTGCAGTTCTATGCCGATGCGTTGTGCATCACTCCGCGCTACCTGTCGCGTGTGGTGAAGGAGTGCACTGGCTCGTCGGCTGCCGATTGGATTGAGCGTTGCGTGGTGCTGGAGGCAAGGGCACTACTTAAGTCAACCAATATGACCATTCAGCAGATAAGCGATGTGCTCAATTTCCCCTCGCAGACCTTCTTTGGCAAGTATTTCAAACGCCGTGTGGGAATGTCGCCCAAGGAGTATCGTCGAATGGGTTAGTTGTATAATCTCATACTTTACGGATGCTACGATGTTTATTCGCAAGCATCCGTTTTTTGTGTTAATTTGTTGCCATTAAGTGTGTGAATAACACGGCTTTTGTGTATATTTGTGCAGTGAAACTAACTCTTTGTTGCTATGTGGCAGAGAGAGAAAAGAATATGATGATGAAAAAATACTTTGCATATATTATTCTTGTGCTCATCGGCTCGATGTCGATGTCTTGCCGTCAGCGTGCTGAGCAGGCTGTTCAGACTCCTGCATCGTCGTCGAATAAGGCCGATGCGGCAGCAATGTTTACTCCCGCAACACCACCCTCAATGCTTTCAGGAGAGCCTCTGAGAGCCTATATGGTGGAGCATTATTGGGATAAGTTCGATTTCTCTGATACCCTCTTTATCGCGAAGGTCGAGCCGCAGCAAATGTTGCGTGCCTATGCTCTTTATGTGTCGTATATGGCTGATGATGAGGCAGCTGAGTATATGTCGAAACTAATGCAACGTGCCCAAGCATCGCGCCCGATGTTCGACTACTTTATGCGTCTTGGCCAGACTATTTTGCACGATCCGAACTCCGATTTCCGAAGCGATGAGAAATATATCCCCGTACTTGAGGCTGCCATAGCCACACCTCTTTATGATGAGTATGAGCGTATGCCATATCAGTATGACCTGCAGATGGCGCTCCAAAATCGTGTGGGACACAAAGCCAACGATTTCAGATATACGTTGGCCTCTGGTAAGTCGGCTATGATGTCGAGCATAAAGTCGGATTATCTGCTCTTGTTTTTGAGTAATCCGGGATGTGAGATGTGTCGTGCGGTGAGAGAGGAGATTTTAGCCTCACCACGTTTTGCTGAGCTTGTTGAGAGTGGCAAACTATCGATACTTGTATTGTATCCCGACGCCAATGTCGAGTCGTGGCGTGCACACCTGTCGGATTACCCTGCGTCGTGGATTAATGCGTATGACAACGGTATGGAGATTACTCGCAATAGACTATATGACCTGAAGGCTATCCCGTCACTCTATCTGCTTGATTCTCAAAAGCACGTTATGGCAAAGGATTGTACCGATGTGACATATATTGAACGTCTGCTGATGAGTGCCGAGCAGCGAGCAACGAGATAATTCAGTGTGCGTTATTTGCACAAACTCTCAGCCAATTCCCAGATGGCGTGCAACTCGTTGGGCTTGTACTCCACGGTCAGCGCCTCAATGCGGCCATCTGCCCCGATGAGAAAATTGCGAGGAACGTATCTACTTGCGTATTGATTGTATATCGATAGATTGGGGTCTATTCCTACATCGAACGTAATACCATACCTTTGACTAAATTTCTCTGTGGCATCCAAACTCTCGCCACGCGAGATTGCCAGCACTTTGAACGATGGAGCCTTTTCGGCTACGAGTCGTTGTATCTCAGTAAATTGGTTTTGGCAGTCGGGACATTCGGTCGAAAAGAAAATCAACATCACAATCTGCCCGTGCAGTGACGATAGCTTAACATTCTCACCATCCAAAAGCTCCACGCTAAAGTCGGGCGCCATATCTCCTACGTTGACTAACGTGGTGTCTTCGTGTGTATACCTCTTGTCGTTTATACATCCCAATGCTACCACAACCATAAGCAGACTGGCGATGACGAGCGGTGTAACTCTCCGCATTTGGGTGTATATATTCGTGAACGGCATATCTGAAATTTATCTTTTATCAAAAGTAGACATAATTTCATAAAATACAAAATCTATTTTTTTTGATCGTGAAAAGTTGATGCCCGGTTAGGTGGGGAGATTGTGTTTGCGGTGATTGATTATACCTATATATTATATATCATATAATTGTCGATTGTTGCTATATGTAACTTTTTGATTGCAATTTGAAACTAGAAGTGCTGAAATTTGGTATTATTTGTATGCAAATGTCGTATTTGGGTGGCTGAATGTGATAATTTGTAGTGATTTATGGCTATTCTTTTAGTTATTTTAATGATTTAAGACTAGTAATCAACTTTGCGTCAAGCCTAAGTATCACTAAATCAGCTTGTTACAATACGGGGGGGGGGATTTTTAGATATTTTATTATTAAAATTTTATCTATATTTCTTTTGATTTATTGAATTAATTATATACCTTCGTTTTCGTTTATTAAACAGTAGTATGGTCGTTATGGGAATTTATTAGTGTAATTCTGTTCTTATTTATGATGTTTTATGTCGTAAAACGGAACTAGATTGGTTGCATTAGGACATTTTTAGACAGTATTTGATGTAAAAATCAAACTTTTTTAAACATTTCGTTGATATTTTTTGTTGTTTAATTGATAATTTTATACTTTTGCCATCACTTTTTGGCATCAAATGGAATAGATGTCGATATGAGTGTAATGAGGTATCGTTTTTGATGCAGTTTGATTTTTAAACTTTAGATTGGACAAATCGATAAAAATACATTTACAGATATGAAGAAATTATTATTAATTCTTGGGCTTGTCGTTGTATTCTCTGTTCAGGAGAGTTATGCGCAAAAGTGGGCTGTTAAGAGCAACTTGCTTTACGATGCAACAGCTTCGATCAATCTCGGCGTAGAGACTGCGTTGGCCAAAAAATGGACATTTGATCTGTCGGGAAACTTGAATCCCTTCGAATTCTCGGACAATAAGAAGTGGAAGCACTGGTTCGTTCAGCCGGAGGTACGCTATTGGACTTGTAACCGTTTCGGTGGTCACTTCTTTGCTGCTCACCTGTGGGGTGGTCAGTACAATGTAGGTAACATCAGTGGTTTGCCTGATTTCTTGGGAACCAACTTCTCGAAGTTGGCTGACTATCGTTATGAGGGTTGGTTTGCTGGTGCAGGTATCGGTTATGGTTATGCTTGGATGCTTGGTAAACATTGGAACATCGAGGCCGAGTTGTGCATCGGTGGTGCCTACACTGATTACACAAAGTATAACTGTCCCAAGTGTGGTGATAAGCTCGGTGCTGGCGACCACATCTACTGGGGTCCCACCAAGGCTGCTATCAATCTTGTTTATTTGTTCTAATACTCGAGCACTATGAAAAGATATATATCATACATCGTATATACCGTAGTTGTTGCGTTGTTCAGCGTGAACGCTTCAGCACAGCAGATTGTCGAGGGCACCGGCGAGGTTAAGGATCTTACAGTTAACCGCGCTAGTGGCAAACTTATCGTTGATATGGATATCGACATCTCAAAAATTGAGGTTGGTGCCGATGAGACTTTGATTCTCACCCCCACCATCGAGAAGAATGGCATGTCGAAGGAGCTTCCTGCCGTTGAAATTATGGGTCGCCGTGCCTATGTGCGTTACATCCGTAACGACGAGACACCTGTGACCGATAATCCCATCTACTCTGAGCGTATTGCCAAGCGTGCCGAGCGCAAGGTTGGCAAGAAGCAGACCGTAAATTACATCACTAGCGTTCCTTTCGAGGAGTGGATGCGTGGCTCTAACGTTGTTGTTAAGGAGGGTAGCTGCGGTTGTGGCAATACTCCTATCGCTTTGGGTAATAGCAATGTTGGCCGTGTTATGCACGAGCTTTACACCCCCCAGTATGTGCTTGCATATGCTGAGCCCGAGCCCGAGCCCATCAAGGTGCGTGCGGAGTCTATGTCTGCATATATCAACTTCTATGTTGACAAGTATGACATCGTAGAGAACTACAAGAATAATGCCACTGAGTTGGCTTCTGTAATCAACTCAATCAAGAAGGTGGATGATGATGACGATTTGACCATCACTTCAATCACTATCGACGGTTGGGCATCGCCCGAGGCTACCGAGCAGCACAATGCTACTCTTTCTCAGAATCGTGCTAATTCATTGGCCGACTACGTAGCCGTTCAGACCAAGATCGAGCGCGATCGCATCGCAGCTTATGGTCGTGGTGAGGACTGGGCTGGTTTGCGTCGTGAGGTTGAGGCTGCAAACGATATCGCCGAAAAGGCTAAGATTTTGTCTATCATCGACGATGCAACCCTCACACAGGACCAGAAGGATAAGAGCCTTACCGAGCTTGTTCCTGCTACTATCTACCAGCATTTGCTCGGTCAGTTGTATCCCCGCTTGCGTCGTAACGACTACCGCATCCAGTACAACGTTCGCAACTTCAACATCGAGGAGGCTAAGGCTCTCGTTGATAGCGATCCTCGCAAGCTTTCAGTTGGTGAGATGTACAAGGTTGCCGGCACTTACCAGAAGGGTTCTGCAGAGTATAACCACGTGATGGAGGTTGCTGCCAATACATATCCGTATATTGCTGCGGCTGCCGTTAACCAGGCGGCTCTGCTTATCGCTGACAAGAAGTACGACGAGGCTCTTCAGCTCCTCGGCCGTAGCGATCAGAACGATGCTCGCATCCTCACAGCTCAGGGTTATGCCTACGCTGGCAAGGGTGATGTAAATAAGGCTCGTGCTGCTTGGGAGAAGGCTGCTGCTAAGGGTTCAAGCGATGCTAAGCACAACCTCGCCGAGTTGGACAAGTACATCAACAGCTTGTAGTCAATTCGTAAATTACAAGAACAATTTACCCCAAATTGATAATACTTAACTAATTTAAAAATTTACATTAAACTATTTTCTATTTATGAAGAAGTTATTTATTGCTGCGATGGCACTCGCTACCATCGTTAGCTGTAGCAAGGATGGTATCGATGGTCCCGCTACTCCTACTACTGGTTCTGAGATTGCGAAGCTCGCAGTTTCTCTTCAGACCACAACGACTCGCGCTTACACCAATGGTGAGGATGCTGAGAGCGAGGTAAATTCTATCGATTTCTACCTTTTCGCTGATGGCCTTGCATACAATGGTGCTGATGGTGACAACCGCGTGTCTGTTAATATGGAGACTCTCGATGACTGGACTCTTAATGCTGATGGTAACAACATCACAAAGACATCTGACATTATCCTCGTTATCGCAAAGGAGAAGAACACAGTTCCTACTCACATCGTAGCAGTTATCAATGCTGCTGCTGATTACAAGGGTCTTAACTTGGCTTCATTGCAGTCTGCAGTTGCTGAGGATCTTCAGACTGAGCTCGGTTTTGTAATGTCAAACTCTGTATACGATAGCGAGACTGAGGCTGGTGTTGTAGTTGCTACTGAGATTAAGGCTGAGAACATCTTCGTTGATACTGAGAGCTCTGATGAGGCTGGTGACGCTTACACCGGTAAGGTTGAGGTTGAGCCCATTCAGATTTATGTTGAGCGTGTAGCTGCTAAGGTTCAGGTATCAGCATCAGATGATGCTGTAGCTGATAACGGTTTTATTCCCGTAAAGATTAAGAATGAGGATGGTTCTACAACAGTATCTACAGATACTTTCGTTAAGGTTCTCGGTTGGGAGATTACTAACGCAGCATCTACTTCTTACCTTTTGAAGAGCTACGATGCTGAGAAGCCTTACTTCTCTGATTTGAACGTTCCCACAGCTTACCGTTCATACTGGGCTACAACTTATGCTCAG
>JAZQSN010000033.1:0-7546 GCA_045630065.1 Alistipes sp. | reverse complement strand
TGAGGCTGCAAAGGTTCGCGCTACTTTGGGTGAGATCTCTGACGCTTGCGAGGTTGTAGTAGGTCGCTACAAGGCAGTTATTCGTTCAATCTCTGGAGTATATTCATCAGGTATGAAGCAGGATGCAGATTTCGAGCAGGCTAAGCCTATGTGCGCCGGCTCTGGTCAGCACACACGTAGTCAGCCCCGTATTATGATTGCTAAGCTTGGTCAGGACGGTCACGACCGTGGTGCTAAGGTTGTAGCAACAGGTTATGCCGACGTTGGTTTCGACGTTGATATGGGTCCCTTGTTCCAGACTCCCGAGGAGGCTGCTAAGCAGGCTGTTGAGAACGACGTACACATCGTAGGTGTATCTTCACTCGCTGCTGGTCACCTTACTTTGGTTCCCCAGATCATCGCCGAGTTGAAGAAGTTGGTTCGTGAGGATATCATCGTTGTAGTAGGTGGTGTTATCCCCGCACAGGATTACGAGGAGTTGTATCAGGATGGCGCTGCCGCTATCTTCGGCCCCGGTACTCCTATTGCCAAGTCTTCAATCAAGATGTTGGAGTTGTTGATGGAGGAGTAATCCCCCACCGCAATATAAAGCGAAAGCCGTCGGAAACCCCGACGGCTTTTTTATTCGTTATACTTTGCGAGTGCAAAGCTCTCCTACCCTACTTTGACGTGAGTTTGGTCAATACAAATCCTGTAAGGAAAATTGCCATCGTACCAAATACAATGGTAAGATAGGTATGCAGTGGTGCCCAGAAACTCATCCACGCAATTACGGCCAGACCAACGGCTACGGCCACAACTCCATTCGTGCGCTTTACCTTGTGGCAGACAAGTCCCAGCAGGAACAGGCCGAGCATACCGCCACTAAATATCGACGCCAGCTTCCACCACGCATCGAGCACACCATCGATTTTCATCATCAGCATACCCACCACAATGCCAACTATGCCCACTGCGGCCGAGGCGACATACAACACCGCCATCTGCTGGCGGGGCGAGCTCTGAGCCTTGTGCAGTCGCTTGTAGAAATCCGTGAGGATGATTGTTGCAGAGGAGTTGATACTAGTCGATATGGTACTCATACCCGCCGCAAAGAGCGAGGCTATAACAAGTCCCGTAATGCCCGTAGGCAAACCGTGTACGATAAAATAGGGGAAAACCTTATCACCCACTACATCCGCGGGCAGAAGACCCGCGTGAGCCTTGTAGTAAGAGAATAGCGCCGTACCTATATATACAAATACCAGCGAGACGGGAATGTATAGCAGGCCACCAAACAAGGTCGATTTCACAGCCTCACGGGTCGATTTAGCGGTCATATAACGCTGTACATAATTCTGATCTATGCCGTAATTCTGCATATTTGTGAGCAGGCCATAGACAAAAACAACCCAGAATGTAGGCTCGGTGAGCACAAATGAGAAACTGCCCAGCGAGAACTTGTTGTGCTCGGCGGCAATCTCGAACAACTGTTTGGGCCCCTCAGGCATACCGAATGTAAGCAACAGGGCACAAGCGATAGCACCCAGAATGAGTATTATACCCTGTATGGCGTCGGTCCACATCACGGCCGATATACCTCCCAGCAACGAATAGACGAGCGTCAATAGGCCCGTAGCAATGATTATGGTACTTATATCCCATCCGAACATTGTATTGATGGGTATTGCAAGTAGCAAAAGGATAGAGCCCACGCGCGCAAGCTGAGTGAGCAGATAGCAGACAGCCACATAGACGCGTGCCCAATAGCCAAATTTGAGTTCTATGTAGTGATATGCCGATACGCTGTCGAGGTTACGGTAGAGTGGAATAAATACCTTGGCCGCCACCCACATAGCCAGCGGAATTGAGAGGCTGAAGACCAACTGATTCCAATTACCCGCATACGAGCCTCCAGGCAGACCGAGGAACGAGATACTGCTCACAAACGTGGCGAAGATTGACATTCCCACCACCCACGTAGGCAACGCCCCCTCGGCGGCAGTGAAGGCGGCCACGCCACGGCGACTCTTGAAAAAGAAGCTGCAACCAAACAGAGCCACACCTCCCACAAAGAGAAAGAAAACAATATAATCTAAAAGGGTTAGTTCCATAACATGGTGATTTTAAGTTCTCTATTCCATTGCCTCTATATAGAAACTCACGGGTCGAAAACCGTCGTTGCACGATAGCATAGCCGAGTGCGGGTCACGCATCCAACCATCGAAGAAATTGCCACCACCTTCGGAGAGTTCCTTTATAAAGGGCAACATGGTCTCCCACGCGCTCTCACACATACCCTCAGGCTTTTGACAATTCTCCACCACGAAGGTCTGCCCCAGACGCATATCGCAGGCGTTCTGGATGGGATTTTCGTACTCAGCCATCAAATCCTCGTAGCACGCTATGCGCTTGACGGTAATCTTTACTCGCTTCATCGTTGCAAATGGTTTGTAATACAAATATAGGAAATTTATTCCTTTTATTCCAATTCATCCACCCGCAACTCCCAAAACCACAGCCTTTGCCTCGTATAACTTATAAAAAGTTTAGCTTTTTGGCCATTTGTTGGAGGATAATTCCTAACTTTGAGGGAGTATATCGCCCAATGGCTGAGAATTTGGACTAAAAAATATAAAGAATCATTATGCGTAAGAATTTTGGATCGAAGAGTTGGCTCTATCCTATGCCTGTGCTTATCATTGCAGCATACGATGAGGCAGGCATACCCAACGCTATGAATGCTGCGTGGGGCGGAATGTTTACCGACGAACATATAGGCATCTGCATCTCGCAGGGGCACAAGACCACAAAAAACATCCTCGCAACCAAGGCTTTCACAGTCAGTATGGCTACTGCCAAAGAGGTTGTAGCGTGCGACTATGTGGGTATCGTATCAGGCAATCGCGAGCGCGACAAGGTGGCAAAGGCAGGCTTTACGGTAGAGCGTTCGGAGGTGGTCAATGCCCCTATCATCAAGGAGTTGCCAATGACCCTTGAGTGCGAGATGGTATCGTACGACGAAGAGAGCTGTCATCTGGTGGGCCGCATCGTAAATGTGAGTACCGACGAGTCAATCCTCACCGATGGCAAGATTGACTACGCCAAGTTGCACCCCATAACCTACGATCCCGTAAATCACCATTACATCGAGCTGGGAGCAAAGGTTGGCAATGCCTTTTCGGATGGCAAGAAACTCAAATAATAAAAGCAAATAACTAAAAACAACAATACTATGAAACGACTTTTAGGAAATGTTACCATCATCACAGGTGGCGGTAAGGGTATCGGCTTCGGTTTGGCCGAGGCATTTGCAGAGCAGGGCTCTAACCTTGTAATCACAGGACGCACCGAGTCACGTCTGGTAGCAGCGAAAGAGAAACTGGAGCAGATGTACGGCATCGAGGTGTTGCCCATCGTGGCCGATGGTGCCGACGAGGAGGCTATTAAGAATGTAGTGACCAAGACCATCGATAAGTTCGGTAAGATTAATACGCTGGTAAACAACGCCCAGGTGTCCAAGTCAGGCACACCGCTTGTTGAGCATACCAAGGAGGATTTCGACCTTGCCATCTACTCGGGCCTCTACGCTGCATTCTTCTATATGCGCGAGTGCTTCCCCTATCTTAAGGAGAGCAAAGGCTCGGTGATTAACTTCGCTTCGGGTGCTGGTCTGTTTGGCAAGTTGGGCCAGTCGTCGTATGCCGCAGCGAAGGAGGGTATTCGCGGAATGTCGCGCGTGGCGGCTGCCGAGTGGGGTCCCGATGGCGTACGTGTGAACGTAATCTGCCCATTGGCTATGACCGAGAGCCTTGCCCAGTGGCGTGATAACTACCCCGAACTCTTCCAGAAGACCATTCAGGGTATTCCCCTGGGACACTTTGCCGACCCCAAGCAGGATATTGGCCGTGTGTGCGTATTCCTCGCCTCGGACGATGCAGCTTATGTAACAGGTGAGACCATCACCCTGCAGGGTGGTAGCGGTCTGCGTCCGTAAAATTCCACAATCATAAAGCTCAACAAATATGTATTTAGGAAAGAGAGAGATTCACAACCCTGAAGAATACGAAAAGAATAGACAAAAGTGTATTGAATACAAACCTGATGCTACATTTACAGCATTTAGTGAATTAGAGGATATTGTAAATAAAACCCAATTGGCCAAACAGTATTTCGGCAAATCTCAGAGTTGGTTTTCTCAAAGATTGAATGGTAGTATGGTTCTCAACAAGACTATGTCATTCAAGGAAGAGGAGTATCACCAAATCGCCGAGGCTTTTAGAGATATAGCCAAGCGATTACAAGAGCACGCCAACGAGATTGATGCAGCCAAATACGAGTAGAACCTAACAAACAAATAAAATAATGAAACTCCGAAAACTCCTATTTATGGCGGTGGCACTCGGCCTTGCGGCCTGCTCTACGGCGCCACAGCTCACCTCATACGTCGATCCCAAGATTGGCACGGGCGACCACGGACACGTCTTCGTGGGTGCTAACGTACCCTTCGGTATGGTGCAGGTAGGTCCTACGAGCATCCCCCAGGAGTGGGACTGGTGCTCGGGCTATCACGCCAGCGACTCAACGCTGATTGGCTTCTCGCATACTCACCTCTCGGGTACGGGTATTGGCGATCTGTTCGACGTTACGATTATGCCCGTTGTGGGTGATGTTACCTACGCTCGTGGCGATGGCTCAGACCCCGCCTCAGGTATGTGGTCGTATGCCGACCGTTCGAAGGAGGTGGTACGTCCCGGTTACTACTCGGTGCCCGTGGTGCGCTACGGCGTGCTGGCCGAGATGAGTGCCACATCGCGTGTTGGCTACCACCGCTACACCTTCCCCGATAGCCGCGAGGCAGCACTTGTCATCGACCTAAAGAATGGCGGATGCTGGGATAGTGTCACCGAGAGTGGATTTGATGTCGTGGGTAACAACCGCATCGAGGGCTATCGCTACTCGTCGGGATGGGCAAATGACCAGAAGGTATATTTTGTGGCCGAGTTCTCAAAGCCATTTGAGAGTGTCGATATTAAGAATACACACTACGGTCGTGTAAACTTCTCAACTAAGGAGGGCGAGCAGATTATGCTCAAGGTGGCTATCTCGCCCGTGAGCGTCGAGGGTGCCCGCGCCAATATGGCCGAGGAGATGCCCTCGTGGCCTCGCATCGAGAAGGTTGCAGCAGCGGCCGAGAAGGCTTGGGAGGCAGAACTTGGAAAGATGCACATCGAGAGCAACGACGAGAGCATGAAGCGCATATTCTACACCGCACTCTATCACACCATGGTGGCTCCATCGGAGTTCTGCGACGTGGATGGCAAGTATCGTGGTGCCGATGGCCAGGTACACTCCAACCCTGGACACACAACCTACACCACCTACTCATTGTGGGACACCTATCGTGCGGCAATGCCTCTCTACTCGATTATGCATCCCGAGAAGATGAACGGCATAATAAACTCAATGCTCAACATCTTCGACGAGCAGGGCCGTCTGCCCGTATGGCATTTGTGGGGCAACGAGACCGACTGTATGGTGGGTAATCC
Source organism: Alistipes sp. (assembly GCA_045630065.1). Classification (GTDB taxonomy): domain Bacteria; phylum Bacteroidota; class Bacteroidia; order Bacteroidales; family Rikenellaceae; genus Alistipes. The sequence goes on along the minus strand of JAZQSN010000033.1, from coordinate 2,018 downwards.
CGGTGTAATATCGGTCGCCGACGCTGTAGTCAAGGGCGACACGGGAATAGACGTTGAGCGTGCCTACAAAGCTATCTACGCAACATCGATGAACGAGGGGCGTGGCAATGGCCTGCGTATGGAGTATGGCTACATTCCATTCGACAAGACCGAGAATAAGTCCGTAGCATTCGATATGGAGTATGCCATAGCCGATGCGGCGGCAGCGGCAGCAGCACGTGCCGTGGGCAAGGCAGAAGATGCTCGCTACTTCGAGGAGCGCAGTCACTCATATCGCCACTACTTCGACTCTTCGACTGGCTTCATCCGTCCCCGCAACAGCAAGGGCGAGTGGCGTACGCCGTTCGACCCCTACTTCTCGGATCACACCTTCGACGACTACTGCGAGGGTAACGCTTGGCAGTACACTTGGCTTGTGCCACACGATGTGGAAGGGTTGGCAGCCTGCTACGGAGGACATGAGCAGATGATTGAAAAACTCGACTCGCTCTTTATCGTCAACTCAGAGATTACGGGTGATAATGCCTCGTCGGATATATCAGGTCTGATTGGCCAGTATGCCCACGGCAACGAGCCCAGCCACCACACGCTCTACATATACTCGATGTTGGGTGAGCCCTGGAAGTGTGCTGACAAGGTACGCGAGGTGCTCTCGACACTCTACTTCGATGGCGAGGCGGGTCTTTCGGGCAACGAGGATGTAGGACAGATGTCGGCTTGGTACATAATGTCGGCTTTGGGATTCTATCAGGCTGAGCCTGCAGGAGCACGCTACTGGTTTGGCTCCCCCATCGTTGATGAGGCTACACTCGAGGTTGCCGGTGGCAAGATGCATATCGTAGCGGAGAATAACTCCAAGCAGAACAAATACATTCAACGCGTATGGCTCAACGGTAAGGAGTACCGACAGCCGTGGATTTCGCACGCTGAGCTTACGGCAGGTGGTGAACTCCGCTTCGAGATGGGCGACAAACCAACGCTATGGTATTAGCATATCTGTGTTAGACTGACAAAACGGCATCTCATCGGCCTATTCACACGCCTAATCACATAGAACTCCTCGGCTGTGCTGAGGAGTTTTTTATTTACGCATCAAAGATTTTCGCCAATGCAATAATCCCCAAAAGGTTTTTTCGTATATTTGTAGTAATGAAAAACTATCCACTATGAAAAGGCTTGAATTTCTACCACTATGCGAAGAGGTCTTCATCGCATCGCAATTATCGGGCGAGGCATACGCTCAACGCTTAGGCCCTACTGCCGAAAATAGTTCTCTCAAAAAAGTTCCAATGCCTTACAACCAGGAGCGCAGCCAACCATTTCGCCTACGCATAGGAGATTAAATTTATATAACATCACAAGCAAATGAAAAACATCCTACATACTACAATGCTCCTCGCTGCCATGTTTATGATGGCATGCTCCGAGCCCATCGTAAACGGCCAGATTGAGCAAGAGGCCTCATCACCCCGCATCAAAGAGATTGACCGCAAGGCCGAGAGAATGCGCCGCCAGATACTTAACTCAAAGAGCGATGTCAAGCCTACGGGTACGATATATTATATCTCTGCCGACGGTGACGATAATAACGATGGCCTCTCTCCCCGCACCCCTATACGTACGCTCGACAAGATGAACTCGTTGGAATTGCAGCCCGAGGATGGCGTGATGTTTCGCCGAGGAGATGTGTGGCGTGGTCGCATATATACCAAGGCGGGCGTAACCTATTCGGCATACGGACGTGGCGAGAAACCTCGCATCTATGGCTCTCCATATGATGCCGCCATTGAGGGCGAGTGGGTGGCGACATCTACTGAAAATGTTTATGTATATAGCCGTACTCTCTCCGATGACGTGGGCACACTGGTCTTTAATTCGGGCGAGCAGGTCGCACGCAAGATTACGCAGCGCATACACCCCGACGGCACAACCACAAACCTCCTAACAGGTGAGCCATTCAATAGCGGTCTGGACCTGGATGTCGATTTAGACTTCTTCCACAGCTATCAGGACGATGG
>JAZQSN010000032.1:0-1788 GCA_045630065.1 Alistipes sp. | reverse complement strand
GGCTTGGTGTACTCGGTGATTCCGAATGGGATGTCGAAGATTGTCTTGCACGCCTTGCCGGTGCGGATTACGAGGTCAAGACCTCGTGGATCGAACGAACGCGCTGCGCCACCTACGCGACGGATGATTGTAGGGTGTGGTGCGGTGAACGAGATGTCGCAGAGGATGCGACCATTCTCAATCTTGAAGTGCTGACGCATATGCAACAACCAGTCAATCTGACGGTCGATGACGAGCTCCGCGCCGCATACCTTGGTGCGTGTTGCGCCATACTGCTTCGCATCGCGCCACTCGCGGTTGCCGTCGCCATCCTTCATCTCAGCCAACGCCTTGAGCTGGAATGGAGCGAGAGAAAGCTCGGTTGCGCGACCGCCCTCGTTGATTACAACCTTATCCTCCGAGGCGGTGATTGTGATGTCGCCTGCGGTGATGGTGTTGCCCTTTGTCCACGCCTTAACCTCAGCATTTTCGATGCGCTTTGCACCAAATACGGCATAACCGAACGAAGGCATTTCTGCCTCAAACTCAATGGTATAACCCTCGTTTGTGCGCTGACAACGGCTATTCAAATTCTTGCCACTTGCGTAGTCGTAGATTGCGTATGGGAGGTTGCTATCGATGGTGATGGTGCGCTTTACAGCGTGCTCCATCGAAAGAGCCATAAAGTAGGTGTCGTAACCCTTCAACTTGATGTTCTCGGCAATTTTATCCATTCCGTCGTGAATGAGCGACTTAGAGAGGAGCGAACTATTTTGCAACGAAGTGGTGCGCTCGCTACGCTTCTCGTAGAGCGGATACCAACCCTTCGAGTCGCTGTTTACCGCCCAAAGGAGCAAGTGCTCCGAGCGCGAGAGTGTGGTAATCTTGCCATCGCGAGAGAGGAACTTTGGCTCAACCTCGGGGTAGAGGTCTGCACGCTCAATGTTCCACGTGAGAGGGTCGTCGATGACTGTTACATCGCTCTGTGCAATCTCCTTGTCCACGTTCCAGCCCTTAGTGTGGCGCAACAGTGCGCTGAAGATGTTGGCACTGCGGAAGTCGGCCATAGCTTTGTCGGTCTTCTCCTGAATAGTAATGTCGAGAGGGTCGGCAGTCCAACGCGAGTAGGTGCCGTGAGCAAGGTCGTCCGCCTTAGCTGAGTGGTCGATGTAACGCTCCTCGGCAAGACCAAACTTCTCGATATACTCCTTTACTGTAATCCACACAATCTCAGTGTCTTGACTCTCTGCATTGAAAGCAGCAACTTGTGCGTACGTACGACTGAACTTCTGCGGAATCTCGTAGTCCTCCTCGATGGTTATAAGGCTATTTTCAGGAGCAATAGCCACCTTCTCGAGAGGGCGTGAGCGGGTGATAGGAACACACACCGACGAACTGCCATCCATACCCGAAAGGCGGAAAGGTCGCCACGACTCGTCGTTGGTGATGATTGGGGTCCACGACACATTTGAGTTGTTCAAAATCCACGGCAACTGAGGGTGGTAGGCGCGCTCCTGAAGGTAGAAACCGTCGGTCTTTTTGCCGAGAAAATCCTCCACCATACGAGTACCGAGTAGAGCGCAACGATAGTTTGTTTCGCCATCCATATTGACGTTTACCGGCTCCGAGTAGAATGTACCAGTAAAGTTCAACTGACCGCGCTTGTGAATGCGCATTGCGTGGTCGAGCACGTGCGGTGCAGCCTGCTTCAACGAGCCGAGTGTCTGACCCGAGAACTGGAGCTGACCCTTGAAGTCGGGGTGCTCGTCCATAAAGGTGAGGAGGTTGTCATAAATCACTGGAAAATCG
>JAZQSN010000031.1:0-6145 GCA_045630065.1 Alistipes sp. | reverse complement strand
ATCATACGGTAGCCCTTAGGATCAACTGCGATGGGCTTCTCAAGGAATGAGTGAACACCCTTCTCAGTTGCGTACTGGAAGTGTACGGGACGGAATACGGGAGGAGTAGCGATGATTACCATATCAACGCCAGAGTCGATAACCTTCTTATATGCGTCGAAGCCTACGAAGCAGTTAGCATCGGGCACAACCTGATTGTGCTTCTCTGCCAAATCCTTCTTCAAGCTCTCCAAACGATCGGCGAAAGTATCACCCAAGGCAGTAACCTTAATACCATTAGCAGCCTCCAAAAGGTTAACGATAGCACCTGAACCACGGCCACCGCAACCGATAACACCAGCCTTCAACTCGCGGCCATCGTCAGCCTTGTCGTTCAAAACGGGTACGTAAACACCCTGCAAACGCTCGATAGGAGTGTTCTTAGGCTCTGAAGAAGAACATGAGGTCATCATTGCAGATGAACCAACGAGGCTTGATACGCCCAATACAGCAGACATTGACAAGAAGTCCTTTCTGCTAAGTTTGTTGTTGCTCATAATTTTAAGTTGTTTTATAGTTATATACCTTTATTATTAAATTGTGTTCAATCTCTTCTCTGATTACTGTGCGCTAACACCCTCGGGCACCTCGCATACTACACGGAAGCCGACACCCTTGATATCTGAGTACCACCAGATACTCTTCGGGTTCTGCGGGTCAGTGTTAAGCCAAGCATCGTGGTTGGTCTTACCGCGCGCTGCGCTACGCAAGTTGGCCGCATCGTCAACATAGTAACCACCACGAACAACGTGCTCGGTACCTGTTGCAGGACCCTTAGGATCGACTGCTCCATCCTGCATCTGAGAGTAAGCATCCTCGGCATACCAGTCAGAACAGTACTCCATTACGTTACCCAACATATTCTTCAAGCCGAACGGGTTGGCCTTCATCTTTGTAGGCTCCTGAGTGCGGTTCTTACTATTGTTCACATAGATAACGTGGCTATTGATAACGGTAGTATCAGCACCGAACATACCATTCCAGAAGCCCTCGTTGGTGTAATCCTTCGGACTACCCTCGAAGTAGTATGGAGTCTCTGTGCCACCACGAGCAGCATACTCCCACTCCGCCTCGGTCGGCAGACGATACTTCTTGCCCGTCTTCAATGAGAGCCACTGGCAGAAGGTCTCGGCCGAGTAGTGAGTCATAGTGATAGCGGGACGTGAACCCTGTCCCCAACCCTGATCGGGGAAGCCAAACGGAGGTGTAGGACCACTCACTGCGTCCAGATCCTCGCGGGTATTGTTGGCATAGATTACATCGGGGTGTGTACGACCCTCCGACATTGTCTCGCCATAGAATGCCCAGAACTGATCCCAAGTAACCTCAACCTCAGCCATAAAGAAGGGTGAGATGGTCACATTGCGCTGAGGAGCCTCATCGGCCTTGTGGAAAGGCTCGCTATCAGGGCTACCCATCTTAAATGAGCCACCGGGGATAGCAATCATATTGATTGATGCCGATGTGCCAGGAATAGTCTCTGTAAAGTTTTCAAACGAACTAACGGGCGTAGCCTCGGCGTAAATCTCACCACCTGTAACGGGTGCGCTAGTCAAAGCCTCGTGCTTGTAGTTGGGGTTATAGTGACCCGCGTCGAGGTGACAGCTGATACACTGTAGGTCGAGCTTCTCCTCGTTCTCATCATAATAAAGGTGCGCTGTTACACCTTCGTCGGTAATACCCTGAGGGAAGAGATTAACGTGACACGCCTTACACGACTCATTGTAGACAATAGTCTGCGCGTACTCCAACTCGCTCTTAACCGACCAATCCACATCCTCGGGATTCTTTGTTAGGTACGACCACACATCCTTAACACCTGTACCAATCTTTGCCTTCACATACTCAAATGAGCCTTTGGGCGGGAGATGGCAAGCAGCACAATCGGTCATAACACCGCTCTCGTTGTTGTAGTGATACGACTGCTTCCAGCTCGCATCAGACTCGGGATGAAAGTGACAAGCCATACAAGACTCGTTCTTGGAACTGTTCACCCAAACATGATTAAATGCAATCATCAACGAAAATCCTGCAACAAGGCCAGCAAGACCTACGAGCAGAAATTTCTTTTTACTTCCTGATTTCGACATAGTTATATTAAACTCAACGCTATTATTAAAATGTGCCCATCGCTAATCAGCAACTCCACTTTCATTACACACAGAAGGGTGCAAACTCACACTTTTTGATTAAGGCGGGTATATTTTGTTCAAAAGTAAACAATTTTTTGGCAGTTTCAAACAATAATTTTATTTTTTTAGTCCAAAATAGCAATAAATTGTTTTTTTTACTTTTTTTCTTGCCCCACAACAAGAAAATTTCAATACCAACGACGCGTCACTGATAAAATAATCACCCAAATTACATTCGCACATACACCCCAGCTCCACTAGGCGACAAACACCAATTTCGTCAGTCGAAAAGATGATCTCCGAATACCGGCTACCCTATTGCCGGAAAGACAAATTATTTGAAACAATTTTGACAAAGTGAGCATATTTTTCACAAAAAATTCCTATTTTTGTAGGAATAGAAACAGTACAAAATTTATGGAGAATAATAAGTGCGTCATTGATCTTCGCGGAGTATCAATTTACCACACCGACGGCTCCGCTTCTCGCCCTAAATCGGACGATGAGTTGGTTCTCTCAGAGGTTAATTTGCAGGTTGCCGAAGGCGAGATGGTATACTTCATCGGACGCGTCGGAAGCGGCAAAAGTACCCTGTTGAAAACCCTTTATGCCGAAGTACAACTACTTGAAGGCGAGGGACATGTTGTTGGCACCGACCTACGACGCTTGAAGCGTAGCGACATACCCTATTTACGCCGTAAGATGGGCATTGTCTTTCAGGATTATCAACTACTCGACGACCGCAACGTATTCTACAACCTCTATGACGTAATGCGTGCCACTGGCTGGAAAAACGATGGTGACATACGCCGTCGCATAGCCGAAGTATTGGAGGTCGTGGGATTGGAAACCAAGGCTTACAAAATGCCACACGAACTATCGGGTGGCGAGCAGCAGCGTCTGGTCATTGCACGTGCTCTAACCAACTCTCCGCGACTGATTTTGGCCGACGAGCCTACGGGTAACCTCGACCCTGTTACGGCCGACGGAATTATGCGTCTTTTCCGCGAAATTGCATCGCGCGGCACAGCCATCGTAATGACCACACACAACACGGCACTTATCGAGCAATACCCCGCTCGTACAATTATGTTCTCGAAGGGACACATAGCCGAAATAGACCTCGAGAAGAGTTTTTCACAATAATCTGCCGAATCTACGATTCGTTATTTGGAAAAGTCGATAAAAAAGACTAATTTTGTACGTTTTAAGAATCGGAATAGAATTTAAGCATAAATAATGAGTACTGAACAGGAAATTATAAAGCACGAAGAGGAGTATTCGGCGTCGAATATCCAAGTGCTGGAGGGTTTGGAGGCTGTGCGTAAACGCCCCGCTATGTATATTGGCGACATCGGCGAGAAGGGTCTGCACCACCTTGTATATGAGGTTGTGGACAACTCTATCGACGAGGCGTTGGCCGGTTACTGTACCCACATCGATGTTACTATCAACGAGAACAACTCTATCACCGTTCGCGACAACGGCCGAGGCATCCCCACCGACTACCACGAGAAAGAGGGTAAGTCGGCTTTGGAGGTTGTACTTACCGTATTGCACGCCGGAGGTAAGTTCGACAAGGGCAGTTACAAAGTGTCGGGAGGTCTACACGGTGTAGGTGTATCGTGTGTGAATGCGCTCTCTACACAGCTCATTGCCGAGGTTCATCGTGGTGGTAAGATCTATCGTCAGACCTACAGCAAGGGTGTTCCCACATCGCAGATGGAGATTATTGGCGACACTGAGGATCGTGGTACAACCATCACATTCCTGCCCGATAACTCTATCTTTACGCTTACTACAGAGTATAAGTACGACACACTGGCTAACCGTCTGCGTGAGCTCGCATTCCTTAACAAAGGCATCCACCTCTCACTTACCGACCTTCGTCAGAAGGACGAGGAGGGCACACCTTTGCGTGAGGAGTTCTACTCGAAGGATGGTTTGCAGGAGTTCGTTAAGTATCTCGACGCTACACGTGGCGAGGCACTAACCGAGGAGGTTATCTACATCGACACAGAGTACAACGGTGTTCCCGTTGAGGTGGCTATGCAGTATAACAACTCATTCTCTGAGAATGTACACTCTTACGTAAATAATATCAACACCATCGAGGGTGGTACCCACCTGACTGGTTTCCGTATGGCACTTACTCGTACTCTGAAGCGTTACGCCGAGGAGTCGGGCATGCTGGCAAAGCTCAAGTTCGAGATTAACGGTGAGGACTTCCGTGAGGGTCTTACAGCCGTAGTATCGGTAAAGGTTGCCGAGCCTCAGTTTGAGGGTCAAACCAAGACCAAATTGGGTAATAGCGAGATTGCAGCCGCAGTTAATGGTGCCGTTGCATCGGCTATGGCTCTCTATCTGGAGGAGCATCCCCGCGATGCAAAGGCTATCGTACAGAAGGTTATCCTGGCCGCTACAGCTCGCCACGCCGCACACAACGCACGTGCTGCCGTACAGCGCAAGACAGTGTTGTCGGGCGCAGGCCTGCCGGGTAAGTTGGCCGACTGTTCAAGCCGCGACCGCTCGATAGCCGAGATCTTCTTCGTCGAGGGAGACTCTGCGGGTGGTACTGCAAAGCAGGGCCGCGACCGTAACTTCCAGGCTATTATGCCTCTGCGTGGTAAGATTCTCAACATCGAGAAGGCGCAGGAGCACCGTATGTGGGAGAACGAGGAGATTAAGAATATGTTTATCGCTCTGGGCGTATCGATCGGTACCGAGGAGGATAGCAAGGCCTTGAACCTCGAGAAGTTGCGTTACGACAAGATTATAATCATGACCGATGCCGACGTCGATGGTGCGCATATCGCTACGCTTATGCTCACATTCTTCTTCCGCAAGATGAAGGAGCTCATCGAGAATGGTCATATCTATATCGCTACACCTCCCCTCTACCTTGTTAAGAAGGGTAACCACGAGCGTTACTGCTGGACCGATGCCGAGCGCGACGCCATCATCGAGGAGATGGGCACAAAGGGTGTTCACATCCAGCGATACAAAGGTCTTGGTGAGATGAACGCACAGCAGTTGTGGGATACTACAATGAACCCCGAGACTCGTATCTTGCGTCAGGTGAATATCGAGAATGCCGCCGAGGCTGACCGCATCTTCTCAATGCTGATGGGTGACGACGTACCGCCCCGCCGCGAGTTTATCGAGAAGAATGCTCACTACGCAAATATCGATGCATAAGAGGCCAAGCAAGGAACCAAGAGAAACGCTCTCCCCATTGGGAGGGCGTTTTTATTGATAGGTAATATAAGTGTTATAGGTGTTATAGAAAAAGGTATTACACTTATCACACCTATGACAAAACAAAAGCAGACCCACGCGAGTCTGCTTTTCTATTATAATCCTGTAATCTTCTTTATCTCATTGAGTTTATTCAGTGCCTCGATGGGTGTAAGCGAATTTATATCCAAGCCTTTGATTTGATCGCGTATCTGCACCAGCACAGGGTCGTCGAGCTGGAACATCGAGAGCTGCATATTACCCTTCTCGGCCACCTCGGCCACCTGCTTTGCCGAGGGCTGACGGCGCTTGCGCTGACGCACTGCCGTACCTGCCGCCACGTCGTTATCACCATATGCTGTTTCGAGTGATGAGAGTATCTCCTCGGCTCGACGCACAATCGTTGTTGGCATACCTGCCATACGCGCCACGTGAATACCAAATGAGTGCTCGGTACCGCCACGCTGCAGTTTACGCATAAAGACTATAGTATTATCAACCTCACGCACGGACACGTGATAATTCTTCACACGCTCGAAGAGGTGCTCCATCTCGTTAAGTTCGTGATAGTGTGTAGCAAAGAGAGTCTTAGCTCGTCCTGTAGGATGATTATGGATATACTCCACCATAGCCCACGCAATAGAGATACCGTCATAGGTGCTGGTACCTCGGCCAATCTCATCCAAAAGAATAAGACTGCGACCCGATATATTATTCAGAATACTTGCCGACTCCAA
>JAZQSN010000030.1:0-34667 GCA_045630065.1 Alistipes sp. | reverse complement strand
TCCAAAGCCTGAGTATCCTCAGCGAGCTGAACGTCGATAGTAGTGCGAGCACCAACTGCTACTGACTGCGACTGGTAGCCAATGTACGAGAACGTAAGAACGTCAGTTGACGCAGCATCGATAGTATACTTACCATCAATGTCGGTCATTACGCCCTGATCTGTACCGTCAATGGTTACAGACGCACCAATAATAGGAAGATTAGAAGCATCGGTAACAGTACCGCTAACTGTTACTTTACCTCCTCCCTGTGCATAGGCTACTGCACTAATACATAATGCGATAGCCATCATGATGAGTTGTCTAAATCTCCTCATTGCAATAAATTTTAAAAGGTTAATAAATGTATTAATTGGGTAATTAATATTATCTCATAATGCAAATTTAATAATAAAATAACATAAAGCAAATATTTCCTACGAAAAAAATGAGGTTTACAGTAAAAATATTTTTGGCAAGAATTTTTGAGCAAGATTTTTTGAATAATTTAAGAAAATAATCTGAATAGATATTATTGCATTTTAGATGTTAATCCATGGTGGCTTTTTTGCTTTAGAATTATAAGTTTTGATATTGTGTTGGATTATAAAAAATAATTGTATGTATGACGAGTTTGAGCGATAAGTGCGCCGTTGGGGTCATCGGGGCGCGCTAGGGGAAGTAAAATAGATGAAAAATCGTATACCTATATATTATATGTCTTAATTTATATACTAAGAAATACGAAAAACGGCAAAAATTAAAATTTTTCACTAATCGTTTTCGACTTTTTAAATTTAAATTATCTCAAACTGCAGTTCGTTTTTGAAAACTTTAATTTCGTAGTAGCGGTTGAAGTTTATGGTACTACACCCATTTGAACAACTAAAACTGCGTCGGCAGCACCATAACCCTCGCCAAATAGCATCACATCTGCCTTTTTTCGTAAAATTTATGGTACGTCTGTAACCATTGACGGTACAGATCAGGGCGTAATGACCGACATCGATGGTAAGTACTCTATCGATGCTGCGTCAACTGACGTTCTTACGTTCTCGTACATTGGCTACCAGTCGCAGTCAGTAGCAGTTGGTGCTCGCACTACTATCGACGTTCAGCTCGCTGAGGATACTCAGGCTTTGGACGAGGTAGTTGTAACGGGTTATGCAACACAGGCAAAGAAGGACATTACCGGTTCAGTTGCCGTTGTATCTCGTGACGCTATTGCAGAGCAGCCCGTATCATCATTCGCTGAGGCATTGCAGGGTCGTGCAGCTGGTGTAACTATCACCAATGCCGGAGGTCCCGCAGGTGACTCTCAGATCCGTATCCGTGGTGTCGGCTCTATGAACAGCTCTGACCCCTTGATCATCGTTGACGGTGTACAGGGTGTGAACATTTCTTCAGTTAACCCCAACGACATCGAGTCAATGCAGGTATTGAAGGACGCCGCAGCTACCGCAATCTACGGTGCCCGTGCTGCTAACGGTGTAATCATCGTAACTACTAAGCAGGGTAACAAGGACGCTAAGGTAAAGGTATCTTACAACGGTTATATCTCTCTTAGCCAGATGGCTAACAATGGTTATAACATGTTGGGTGCTTGGGACTTCATGGAGGCTGTAGGTCTTGCACAGCGTAATGAGGTTGAGGTTCAGGGTGCTGAGAAGGCTACATCTCACGCTCAGTTCGGTAACTACTTCGAGGGTGGTAACTATATGCCTTATGCTGTTATCCCCAAGGGTATGACTTACGAGGCGGCAGTTGCTCAGTTCGGTTCAGATCCTTTGGCTGGTATGCGTGAGCGTTATCAGCAGACTGCTAATGATGCTTATGCACTTTCTGCTTACAACTACATCCTTTCTGAGGGTGGCTCTGAGGAGGAGGCTAAGGCTGGTTCAGATTGGTTTGATTTGGTAACTCAGACTGGTGTTACTCACAACCACGAGCTTTCTATTACAGGTGGTAGCAACGCAGGTATGTACTCTATCTCATTCGGTTACTTGGATCGTGAGGGTACTATCAAGGAGTCAAGCTTCGAGCGCTACTCACTCCGCGCTAACTCTACATTCAACGCTGGTAAGCACGTTGTATTCGGTTTGAACATGAATACTTCAATTCAGATGCGTACTGGTGAGATGGGTGGTCAGGGTGATGACTCTACTTTCGCACGTACTTATACTATGCCCCGTTGGGTTCCCGCTTACAACGTAGCTGGTGAGTTGGCTGGTTCTACAACTGGTGGTGGTCGTTCTGAGTCTGCTTTGACTTCTGTAGTCAATGCTCGTAATGACTGGAGCCGTAACTTGCGTATGCAGGCTGCTGCTTACGTTGAGATCAAGGATCCCGGCGTAAAGGGCTTGTCTTTGAAGTCACAGTTCGCAACTACTTTGAACGGTGCTTGGAGCAACAATTTCTATGAGAAGACTAACCACTACAACACTGAGGGTCGTGCAGAGAACTACTTCTCTGAGGGCGGTTCTTGGAACTTCGGCTGGCAGTGGACTAACACAGCTTCTTATAAGACTACTATCGCTGACAACCACGACTTGACAGTGATGATCGGTACTGAGGCTATCAAGGGTGGTATCGGCCGTAGCGTATCTGCTTACCGTTATGGTTACTTCTATGAGGATGATCCTAACACTTGGACTATCGACAATGGTGGTACTGCTACTTATGGTAACGGTGGTAGCATGTCTTCACTCTACACTATGTTCGGTATGTTCGCTCGTGCTGACTACTCTTACAAGGGTAAGTACTTGGTAACTGCAACATTCCGTCGTGATGCTTCTTCTCGTTTCGCAGCGAGAAACCGTTGGGGTAACTTCCCCTCAGTATCACTCGGTTGGCGTATCTCTGACGAGTCATTCCTCGCTTCAGCTCACGACAACTGGTTGGATGACTTGAAGATCCGTGCTGGTTACGGTACAACTGGTAACTCTGAGATCGGTGCTTACAACTACGCATTCCAGTACTCTAACAACACTCGTTACTTCTACGGTATCTCTGGTGGTAACTCTGGTGCAAACACAGGTTTCGGTGCTACTAACCTTGGTGACGTTAACGCTAAGTGGGAGACTATCAAGATGTTCAACGCAGGTATCGACTTGACAGCATTCCGCAACCGTTTGTCAGCAACAGTTGATTTCTACGTAAAGAAGACTTCTGATATGTTGGTTTCTGCTAACTGGACTCGTTTGGCTGGTGCAGGTTCTCGTCCCAATGTTAACATTGGTGATATGAAGAACACCGGTGTTGACTTCCAGATCAGCTGGCGTGACAAGATTGGTGACTTCTCATACAACGTTTCTGCTAACGCTTCTTGGTACAAGAACGAGGTTTCTAAGTTGGGTTCTTCAGACCTCTTCACTGGTACTCGTATTGCCGACGTTACTAAGACAACTGTTGGTCAGCCTATCGGTATGTTCTACGGTTATGTAACTGATGGTATCTATAAGAGCGAGCAGGAGGTACTTAACTACGGTGCACTTCCTTATGGTGTTGTAGCTGAGAAGGACTTGGCAGAGTCTGCAGGTTCTTGGGTTGGTCGCTTCAAGTTCAAGGATATCAACGGTGATGGTTTCATCAACGCTGATGACCGTGCTTACATTGGTAATCCTCACCCTGATGTAACTGGTGGTGTTAACATCGGTTTGGGTTGGAAGAACTTCGATTTGAGCACATACTTGTACTACTCAATCGGTAACGATTTGTATGCTCACTATGAGTACTACACATTGTGGGGTAACTTGGGTAAGAGCTACTCATACGATCGCGTAGAGCAGGCTTGGCATCCTAATGACAATCCTAACGGTACATTGCCTTTGTTCTCAGTTACTGACTCTTCAGCTCAGGCTACACAGTCACACTCACACTACATCCAGGACGGTTCATACTTCCGTATGCAGACTTTGACTTTGGGTTACTCACTTCCCAAGAAGTGGATGAAGAAGATCAACATGTCTCGTATCCGTTTCTACGCTCAGATGTCTAACGTATTTACCATCACTGGCTACGAGGGTCTTGATCCCGAGGTTTATCAGGGTTCTGACCGCTCACGTGGTATCGACTATGGTTCATACGGTATGCCTCGTCAGTACTTGTTCGGTGTAAACATCGACTTCTAATCAATAGAGTTCGATTAAACACTTGACAGTATAATTATAACCTATTAAAACGATTATTAATATGAAAAAAGTATTATTATATTCAGCGTTCGCTCTGGGTGCACTGACTATGAATACTGGTTGCGGCGAAGATTTCTTGATGATCAACCCCGTCGGCTCTGTATCAGAGTCTAAATTGACCACAGAGGAGGGTATTGACTTCGTATTGACTGGTGCCTATGCTTCATTCAACAATATGCGTCAGGTTGAAGGTTGTGGTGGTGCATCATTGACCAACTGGGTATTTGGTGATATCATGGGTGCTGATGCAAACAAGGGTTCTGACCCCACTGACCAGTCTGAGTTGACCGCTTTGGAGACTTTCTCTTTCAACTCAACTAACGGTTACGTTCTTTCACGTTGGCGTGCAGTTTATGAGGCAGTAATGCGTTGTAACAACGTTTTGTCTATGGCTCAGAAGATGGGCGATGCACTCCCCAATGCTAAAGACGTTATTGCACAGGCTAAGTTCATCAAGGGTGTATGGATGTTCGAGGGTATCAAGACTTTTGGTGCTGCTATTCCTTATGTAACATTGGAGGACTATCAGGCTAACACCGATCCCCAGGTATCTAACGTTGACGAGAATGGCGACTATGTTTACATTTGGAGCAAGGTAGAGCAGGATCTTAAGGATGCTATCGCTGATCTTCCCGCTACTCGTACTGCTGGTAACTACGGTCGTGCTACTTCTTGGATGGCTAAGGCTGTTTTGGCTAAGATGTATCTCTTCTGGTCATCACCTTACAACGGTACTAACGCTACTGATGCTAGCAAGTTGTCTCAGGCTTCTTCTTTGCTCGATGATATCATCGCAAATGGTGTAGACGCTAAGGGTCAGAAGTATCAGTTGGCTGAGGACTACTACACTTTGTGGACTGCAGGTGAGTCTGACTGGACTGGTGAGTCAGTATTCGATATTCAGACTATTATCCACGGTACACAGACTGATACCAGCGCTCTTATTCACGCTTCAATGAACGGTTTGCGTGGTATCTTGGGCGTAGGTGGTGGTTGGGGATTCTACCAGCCTACAAACGAGTTCGTAAACAGCTATATGGTTGATGAGAATGGTTTGCCTTTGGCTAACTACACTGATTATGAGCCTATGACTGTTGCTGATGAGTTTGTAACTGATTTGACTATCGCTACTGACCCCCGTGTTGATATGGTAGCTGGTCGTCCCGGTGTTCCTTACTTCGATTACGGTACTCCCATTAAGTCTCAAATGAACTCGTGGGTTCGCGATATCGGTAATGGTGGTCCTTATGTTAACAAGAAGCATATGGTTTCTAAGGCTGATCGTGCATCTCACGCTACATCTAACGCTGCTGCTTCTTCTGACGTTAACTACCACGTTATCCGTTTTGCTGACATCCTTTTGATGCGTGCTGAGTGTGATATTCGTGATGGTGGTGATACTAAGTTGGCTCACCAGTACATCAATCAGATTCGTGCTCGTGCTGCTAAGGCAGGTGTTCTTGCTGATGACACTACTGTTGGTGAGCACAAGTTGGTAAACTTGATCGACGGTACTGAGACTGAGGGTATGGCTGCTTCTTACCGTATGGGTCAGTATCCCGGTGAGGACTTCGAGTCAGTAGAGGCTGCTTGGACTGCTCTTAAGCGCGAGTTGCGTGCTGAGTTCGGTATGGAGGGTCACCGTTGGTTCGACATCGCTCGTTGGGGTGAGGTTGCTGACGTCCTCAATGCATACATGGCTTACGAGGTAAATTACCTGACTAAGTTCAAGAATGTTTACAACGCTAGCTGGGTTTGCATGCCTATTCCTGATTCTGAGTTGAAGACCGCTGCTGGTCGTTTCGTTCAGACTGAGAACTGGATCATTAAGTAAGATTGTAACAATCTGAAAAATAACCAAGTTCCTGCCTCTCCCGCCTCGGGAGGGGCAGGTTTTTTTTATCCAGTGTTTTATTTGATGGTAGGGCATCGGCTTTGTAGGGTTTTTTATGGGAAGAAATGTTTCTAAAAAATTTGTTTATTTGTAAAATTGTGCTACCTTTGCAATCGCAAATCCGAGGGAGTTTAGCTCAGCTGGTTCAGAGCATCTGCCTTACAAGCAGAGGGTCGGCGGTTCGAATCCGTCAACTCCCACAAACGAAAAGCAGTCCGATGGGCTGCTTTTTTCGTTTGCGGGAGTATTCTCCCATCCACATTGACATTCCCTCCCCAACCCCTCCCTTTGTCAAAGGGCGGGGCAATAATTTTAATAAGCAGTCCGACGAGCTGCTTTTTTTCGTTTGAGGGAGTATTCTCCCATCCACATTGACATTCCCTCCCCAACCCCTCCCTTTGTCAAAGGGCGGGGCAATAATTTTAATAAGCAGTCCGACGAGCTGCTTTTTTCGTTTGAGGGAGTATTCTCCCATCCACATTGACATTCCCTCCCCAACCCCTCCCTTTGACAAATGGCGGGGCTATAATTTTAAAAAGCAGTCCGATGGGCTGCTTTTTTTAGGTTCTTAGGTGAGATTTAGTGGGCTTAGTTGTCCACTATTTTGTAGTATAGAAGTTAACTTCAAGCAATATCAAAAAAGCCTGCCTGAACTCAGCGTCAGACAGACTTAATTATCAAATCAGCTCCAGCCGCGAAGGGTAGGGGAACTTGGGTAGTTATCAAAATATGTTGCTGCGCGACGCACTGCACTTGGCAATCTCGGCAATGACGTCGGCAATCTCCTCCGATGAGCAGCATATATACTCGTTAAAAGCTTTTTCGCTCTTATGACCGCTAATGCTCATCAGCTGCGCGACCGAGAAGCGGTTGCTTAGGTATAGATTGGTGATGCAACTGCGTCGTGCGGTATGCGTCGAGACGAGTTCGTAACGAGGTTTAATTACATAACCCTTGGCATCGCGCGTAAAGCTCACTCGGCCTTGATTTTCGGCAAGTTGCTCCTTGAGAGTTATGGCCGTGCGCATCGTCTTGCGTAGCGAGGGGACGCTGGCCGATAATTCTGCCAAAATCTCCTTTATACAACGGTTAATTACGCCGTGCGATATACGAGGAAAGTTGTAGTCGTACTTTTGAGCAATGGCGTAGACATTGTCGTAGATAATCGGAACGATGACTGCGTTGTTTGTCTTCTCCTGCGTGAAACTAACCACTCGATTACCTCGACGGGTGGTGGTGAAGTCATCGCGCGTGAGGTTGTTGTAATCGCTAACACGTTGTCCTAAGTAGCATCCGAGCATAAATATGTCGCGAACGCGCTCCTTGAGCCCAGTCAGCTTCATATCGTATAAAGCCTGTAGTTCCGTCTCGTTGAGATAGGTCTTGGCCTTGATGTCATCGTCGAATATGGGTACTTTCTTGTAGCTTGACAGTGCTGTGTCACTCACCTTGATGCCATTGCTTTTAGCATAGGCTATAAGAGCGCGGAATACGGCAAGATATTTGTTGATGCTCTTGGGCATCAGTCCCTCCTGTTCGCAATACTGTTTGAAGCTATCCCAGAACGTGGAGTCAATATTATCGAATGATATCTCCGCATGGCTTTGCTCGTAACTACAGAGCAGACGGAGAAAGTTTTTCCATTGCAGTATCGTTGCCTGACTGAATTTGCGACCATTGTTGCGATTTAGGCCGCTCTCCATCTCTTTAATCTTGTGGCGTAGTAGTTTGATGGGTTGAGAAGGCAGGCAGGACAGTTGAGAATAGCGTATGTGGCGAGGTTCCGTGTTACATTTATCGGGTAATGCGTTATCATCATTGTTCTCTTTCCCCACCAGAATTACGTTAATTCCATCGGCCTGAAGCAGCCCTATATTGTCCGTTTCAACCCGAATTGAAATAAGAATTTCAGCGTTCATCTCACGTTTTTTGCTTAGTTCTGTTCATTGTTTTGGGCGTATTTAGGAAATTAGGTTGATTTGCAATCACAAGATATTAAAAACCTAGCAAATAACTAAATTTTAGAGCAAGAAAACAATATAATTTTTTTCTTATATATAACTCAATGCGATATAGGCTAAAATTACTCTATATTGCTCAATCAATAACACATATATCAACATATAAAATAATGAGGGATATCATACTCTAAAGTTACGACATCCCTCATTTAATGGTTTTATCTATCCTATCCTAGGATTTACTCACCCACGGCCTGAAATACGGCCTGCATCTCGCCATTTGAAAGGATTAAAAGCAGGTTCCCATCCACCTCATAATGTGTGGCACCATCGAGAATCTGAGCGAGCTTAGTCTCAAGATCAGCATTGGGGCACATCATCTTGGTTGATGCCAGATTCTGGAACTTAAGCGCACCTGTTGTCGAGCTAGTAAACTCGCCCATCATACGATTGCAGGCGCCCACACCTGAGAAATTGCCGGCATTGAATGTGAATACAAACTTATCTTTGTCGAATGAATAATCTTGACCCATCATTCTCACCACTTGCCACTGTGTACCTATCAAAGGCAGATTGTTCTTGCCTTTACGGCAAGCGCAACAACTGCTCAGCATCACTGCCGAAGCTACGAGCATTGTTACTTTCCAAAAAACATTCATAATATCGCTATTTATCTGTTGATCACAAACTCAATCTCCATACCAAAGCCACTAGAAGAGGCCCAGATTCTTAAGGAAGATGTAGATGATGAGCAACGGTGTTACATACTTCAAGGTGTAGTAAAGCAAGGGGAAGGCTCGGCCTCGCAGCTCGCCATAGTTGGTTATCTCGTTACGCAAAAACTCGGGTTTCATACGCCAAGCCACGAAGATGCAGGTGAACAGACCACCCATGGGCATTAATACGTTTGCTGTAACGTAGTCGAAGATATCGAAGAACGATGTATTCTTTAAGTCGAGCATATCGATATCGAAAACCCACAACAACGACAACAGACACAACGCGATTGAAATACCAGATGTTACGCGTGTAGCATTCTTGCGCGAGAGATTAAACTCCTCGAGGAAGTATGCAGTCAGCACCTCGTGGAATGAGATTGTAGAGGTGAGTGAAGCCATTGTAAGCAAGATAAAGAATACAACCGACCACAGAGCTGCAAAGGGCATATCCTTGAAAATTTCGGGCAGGGTGATAAAGATGAGCGACGCACCCTCGGTGGGCTCAAGACCTGCACTGAAGACTGCGGGGAAGATTACCAAACCTGCCAATATGGCTACCAGCAGCGTAAGCAAAGCCACACTAAATGAGGTGCTTGCCAAGTTGTTATCCTTCTTGAAATAAGAGGCATAAGTCACCATACATCCCATACCAACCGACAATGAGAAGAATGCCTGACCGATGGCCATAAATATGGTTTTCGCCGAGAAAGCCTTCTCGAAACTGGGCTCCAGGAAGAATCGGTATCCTTCGCCGGCACCAGGCATAAATGCCACGCGGATAGCCATAATAACGAGGATTACGAACAATGCTGGCATCATTACCTTCGAAGCCTTCTCGATACCTTTCTCCACGCCACGCATAATGATTAGGTGGGTGAGAAGAATGAAGATGATGGTGTAGAGAATCTGACGCCACGAGGCCTGAAATGAGGTAAACTGATCGGTAAAACTATCGGCCGAAGAGTAGAGCGGGCCGAAGACAGAACTTACCATATACTCAAGCGACCAACCAGCCACGATGTAATAGTATCCCGAGATGAACATTGCACCCAGCACACCGCAGTAGCCCAAAAAGCGCCAAGGCTTGGAGAGCGAGCGGTAACCACCCACTGCATTCATCTTGGTGTGACGACCAACCGAGAACTCGGCCAACATAACAGGAATACCTACTACAAACACGCAGAGTAGGTATACGAGCAGGAATGCCGCACCACCGTGCTCACCTGCCATATATGGGAATCGCCAAATGCTACCCAATCCGATTGCGCTACCTGCAGCTACTAGGATAGCACTCAATTTGCCACCAAAAGAAGCTCTTTTTTCGTTACTCATAACCTTAAATTTAACCTAAACTGAGTGCAAATATAGCTAAAAAAAGCAAAAGATGTATGATTATCTAGTTTTATATCGTTACGAGCTTAAATTATCGGCAAGTAAAGTAGATGCAAAAGAGGCAAAATGGATAGTAAATGTCAAAAAAGACCCAATAAAATGGCATAAAAAAATTTGTTTAATGACAAAATATGTATAACTTTGCGAGGAAAATTGTTTGCCGAAGGCTTGGTGAGGCAACACCTACTAACCAACATTACAATAAAACGTTTATGAACTTTCAACAAGTTAAGATTGTTGTCATAGGAGCGGGCAACCGCACAAACAAATATCTCGAATATGTCGCCCTTCATCCTGAGAGGCTGAAGTTGGTGGGTATTGTAGAGCCCGTGGAGATACGTCGTAGTATGGTAGCCGAGAAGTTTGGTGTACCGGCAGAGGCTTGTTTCTCTTCTTTCGACGATTTTTTCTCCAATCATTTCGATGCCGATGCGGTGTTGATTGGCACTCCCGAGGATAAGCACTACGAGCCTTGTATGCGTGCCATTGAGGCAGGCTATCATGTTCTGCTCGAGAAACCCATTGCACAGACAAAGCAGGAGTGTCTGGATATACTTGAGGCATCTCGTCGTAAGGGCGTTATTGTGGGCGTATGCCACGTATTGCGTTTCCACCCCTACTTTATGAAGATTAAGGAGGTTATCGAATCGGGCGAACTGGGTCAGATTATCTCTATTAATCACTATGCCGAGATTAATCTCGACAGAATGTCGCATAGTTACGTGCGTGGTTTGTGGAATAGAGCACAGAAGACCAATCCTATGCTGATTGCAAAGTGTTGTCACGACATCGACTTCTTGTTATGGATATGCGGTTCGAAGTGTCGCAAGGTAAGTTCGTTCGGTTCTCTTCGCTGGTTCCGTGAGGAGAATGCACCCGAGGGTAGCGCCGAGCGTTGTATCGACTGTAAGGTTGAGCAGACTTGCCCCTTCTCTGCCGTAAATCTTTACAAGGAACGCAAGCAGTGGATTCGCAATTTCGATGTGCACCAGGGTCAGACCATCGACGATGTTATTGACGAGGAGTTGCGTAGCGGCAAGTTTGGCCGTTGTGTATATCACTGCGACAACGATGTGGTTGACCATCAGGTGGTTAATATGGAGTTGGAGGATGATACTACCATCTCATTCGTAGTAAATGCCTTCACACTCAACGATTTCCGTGGTACACATATCAAGATGACTCACGGCGAGATTGATGGCAACGAGACTATGTTGCGTGTGAGAAAGTTCCGCGGTGGCGAGGAGCAAGTTTACGACTTCTCGGATCTCTTCACACAGCCTTTCCACGCCGGAGCGGATCTAAATATCGTCGAGGCATTTGTGAATAGTATTACCAACGCTGAGCATGGCGTGATGAGTTCTGACATTGCATCTTCTATCGAGAGTCACGTTGTATGCTATGAGGCTGAGACCAGCCGTTTGAATAATGAGACGATACTCCTTGACTAATAGTTGGTTATGTGAAATAAATTAGGGCTTTCCGTTCGGAAGGCCCTATTTTTTTTACTTTACAAACTCTATCTGCTCTGCGCAGCGGTATCCCTCTTCGTAGAGGTCAATTAGTTTGCGAGTGTCACGCTCCATTCTGTCCACCACTATTGGTTGCTGCGGACGTATTACCACCAGCTCGCCCTTCGCCTCTAAACGCTCAACCTCGGCTATCTGTCGATTGTATAATAAGTTGCGCTCTCGTATAGCGTCGCGCAATGCAGGGTAACGACGATAGACGAGCGGTAAGACCATCGATGGCTTGTCGGGTTTGCGGTAACCCTTGTTGCGTGTCAGCACCACCACGTTGTTGTCGAAGCCCAACTCTCGGGCACGGCCAAGAGGTATAGAGTCGGCAATGCCACCGTCGAGCATAGGTATTCCATCGACATACGATATAGGACATACGTATGGCAGGCTGCTCGAAGCCTTTACAATGTCGATGATGCGCGTGGGATTATGCTTCTCCTCGTAGTAGCAGGCTTTACCCGTCAGGCAATTGGTCGTAACCATCTCGTAGCGCTCCTCGGTGCGGGCATATACATCGTAGTGGTAGGGGATAATCTCTTCGGGGAAGGTGTGGAAGAGAAGGTCGAAATCCATAATATTTCCCTTGAGCAAAAGGTGCTTGAGACCAATGTATTTATATTGGGCCAACAGATCGATATTGCTGTAGTAGCCACGGCCACGTTGTCCCGACATATACGATAGACCATTGCAAGCACCCGCGCTCACACCTATCGTGTAGGGAAAACGTATGCCTCTGTCCATCAGCGAGTCAAGCACTCCGCAAGTGAACACGCCACGCATACCGCCTCCCTCGAGAATCAATCCCGAACGGGGAGTTATGTCAACTATCTTACTCTTCATCTTGGCCATATTTATGGTTGCAAATTTAGTTATTATTGCAAAATGGACAATAACAGTCGGCAATAATATCTCAGCTCGACTTTAAATAAAAAGAGGATGAGCAACAATCCGTCGCCACATCCTCCTACATTGTCCAACCGTGTATTTTTTATATGTTAGCCTTCCACAAGCCGTGCAAGTTGCAATACTCATACACAGCGACAACCTTCTTTCCACAATTGCAGACCACAGCCTCGGGTTTATCCTTGAGGTTACAGCGTATGCCACCGCACTCGGTCTCGACATAGATGAAGACTATGTGGTGTTCGGGCAGCATTGGGTGTGGGGCACTACCCACCTCTACCTTGATTCTGCCATCGCCCAAATCGGTCACCACCGGAACGTGCTTTTCGCTACTTGCATCAACAGTGTTGGGTATGAGCTCCTGCATCTGCTCGCCGCAGCATACTACACTCACACCTGAGTCCACGAGCTTCTCGACCACATTGCCACAGTGGCGGCACTTGTAAAATTTTGTTGTCATAATTTGTTGTTTTTGTTATGAGTACTCCTAATGGGCGCACTCGTGAGTATGTGAGTGGTCGCCACACTGGTGATCCTCACCGTGGCCAGCGCACCCTACACCCGAATCGAGGATAAAGCCCGTAAGGTAACCCCTCACGACGGCCTCGATGTCGCCCATACAACCTCTAACAACTTTAATGCCACAACACTCTAGCTTGCGCAAAGCTCCATCGCCCATACTTCCGGCGAGCATCACCTCGACACCCATCTGCTGCAGGTCGTTGGCTATGCCCGACTTGCAGCCACATCCCTGCGGTGAGGGCAACTCCTCGCGCGAAATAATCTGTTTATCTTCAATATTGAAGATCGTATAATGGTCGCAATGACCGAAGTGGTCATCCACGCGACCGTCACGTGTTGGAACAGCTACTTTCATATCTTAAAATTTTAGTTTTCAGTAAAGCAAAATTAACGTTTTATTCCGAGTTTTGCAAATCAGCCGCATGTAACTCAACTCTTGGTCCAACACTGGGCACCTTTGATCCTCGGGGAGGAGCATGGTGTGACATTTTTACAGACTTGAAACATAAAAGTTTGAATAATCTTCGTATATTTGTATAATTAGCGACAATAAACACTATTTATTATATGAAAAAGCTACTCACTACGACACTGTTCCTATCGCTCATGGCGTTGATGACAGGATGCGACGGCGTTGACCTCGAGTCATACATCCGCTCCGACTACTACACTCGCGGCATAGGCCTCTACCCCGGCTCACCAGCCGAGGACCCCTCTCCCGAGCTGATCCCCAGCAATGAGTATCACAACATCGCACTGAATCGTGCGGCGTACCACTCGTCAAGTTACGACTATAACCTTACGGCACAGCTCGCAACCGACGGCATCATCACTGCCGACGAGCCCGCCTATATGACCTTCTCAACACACGACGGCGTACCTCGCCTGCGCGAGAGGGAGTGGACCATAGACGGTGGCCCCTACTCGAAGAATACACTCAAGGGCGAGGATGTATATATGGAGTATGCGCTGCACAACTGGACCGAGAAGGCTGACCAAATCACCTTTTCGGGTACGGTAGCCTACGACAACAAGGTAGAGGGCAAGGGATACACAATCACCCTGCTCGGCTCAAAGGATGGCAAGCAGTGGGAGACGCTCTCTTCACTCCAGGGCAAAGGTCTGCCCGGCACTGAAGGTCGCCACATCATCCAGACTGACCCCAATAAGCAGACCGAGCGCATAGCCTACAATACGCGCAATCTTCAGGAGAGCATGAGCATTGCGAATGCCGACAACTACTCGGCTTATCGTCTGCAGATGACTATGGCAAGTGCAGTGGAGTGGACATTTACAGCGGTTGATTTCTTCAACGCCGGCGAGCAGATCGAGATGCTCGCTTCGAAGCACTTTGGCAGCGCATGGATGGCAGCCTCTTCAGGTGAGGAGTGGATATATGTCGATCTGGGCTCTCGCTCATCGTTCGACAAAGTTATCCTGCACTGGATTCATAAGGCGAAAGCAGGTAAGATTCAGTCATCTGACGACGGCAAGCAGTGGCAGGACATCGCGTCGCTTCCCTCTTCCAACACTATGACTGACGAAATAGCCTGCAAAGGCAAGGCTCGCTACGTACGCGTACTTATGCAGGAGCCCACCGACGGCAAGGAGTATATGCTCAGCGAGATTGAGATTATGGGTAAGGGTGGACTTGTGCCCCAGCCCAAGACGCAGCCCGCCGCAGCAGAGGGTAAGAAATATGCCCTTACGGGCGGCAACTGGCGTGTGCAGCGCGCATCGGAGGTTGAGGCTACGGGCGAGGCTATTGCCAAGACCGACTTCAACGACGAGGATTGGATCGTAGCAACCGTGCCAGGCACTGTGCTGACAAGCTACAAGAACGCTGGCGCCGTGCCCAACCCCAACTATGCCGACAACATCTTCCAGATTTCGGAGTCGTTCTTCAACTCAAACTTCTGGTATCGCAACGAGTTCACAGTACCCGAGGGCTTCAAGCGCGAGCGTCTGTTCCTCAACTTCGACGGCATCAACTGGAAGGCCGACATCTACCTCAACGGCAAGAAACTCAGCCGCATTGAGGGAGCCTTCATCCGTGGTATGTACGATGTGACGGATGTCATCGTCGAGGGTACAAACTCTTTGGCCATTGAGATTGTCAAGAATGCTCACATCGGCGCCATCAAGGAGAAATACTCCTACAACACCGACCTTAACGGCGGTATCCTCGGTGCTGACAACCCAACATTCCACGCCTCAATCGGCTGGGACTGGATCTCGACTATTCGTGGTCGCAACATAGGTATCTACAACGACGTATATCTCACAACGGCAGGCGACATAACACTCAGCGATCCCTTCGTGCAGACGACACTCACGGGCGAGGATAAGCTTGCAACCCTCACGCCCGAGGTATTTCTTAAGAACCACAATTCAAAGCCCGTAACTGGTAAGCTGAGCGGAAAGATTGGCTTGATCACCTTCGAGCAGGAGGTAACACTCTCTGCTGGCGAGAAGCGCGCCGTTGAGTTCAACCCCGAAACATTTGCCCAGCTCAAGGAGCAGAAGATGAACCTCTGGTGGCCCAAGGGATATGGCGAGCCCTATCTATACGATGCCGAGTTTGAGTTCAAGGTCGATGGCAAATCTTCGGACAAACACTCGTTCAAGGTGGGTGTTCGCGAGATGACATTCAACGAGGACAACAGCACGCTGTCGCTCTACATCAATGGTCGTCGTTTCATTGGTCGTGGTGGCAACTGGGGCTTTGGCGAGAATAACCTCAACTACCGTGGCCGCGAGTACGACATCGCCGTTGAGCACCATGCCAACATGAACTTCACGATGATGCGTAACTGGGTAGGTCAGATTGGTGACGAGGAGCTATATGAGGCTTGTGACAAGCACGGCATCATGATCTGGCAGGACTTCTGGTTGGCTAACCCTGTGGATGGCCCGAACCCCTACGACGAGGCTATGTTCATTGCCAATGCTGAGGATTTCGTGCGTCGTATGCGTAGCCACGCCTCAATAGGTCTCTACTGCGGTCGTAACGAGGGATTCCCGCCCGCTACAATCGATGCTGCACTGCGCCAGATTGTAAAGGCAGAGCATCCTGGCCTGCACTATATCTCAAGTTCGGCTGACGAGGTGGTTACGGGCCATGGTCCTTACCGTGCACAGTCGGTTAAGACATACTTCACACTTGAAAATGGTCGCGATAAGTTCCATAGCGAGCGAGGTATGCCCAATGTGATGAACTACGAGAGCCTGAAGCGCACACTCAAGGAGGAGGATCTCTGGCCACAGGGCGATAAGTGGGGTCAGCACGATTACACTATGGAGGGCGCACAGGGAGGCTCTTCATTCAACGCCATCATCGCCAAGGGCTTCGGCGAGCCGCAGAGCGCGCAGGAGTTCACCGAGTTGGCTCAGTGGGTAAACTACGACGGCTATCGTGCCATGTTCGAGTCACGATCGGCCTTCCGCAAGGGACTTCTTCTGTGGATGACACACCCCGCATGGCCATCGATGGTATGGCAGACCTACGACTACTACTTCGAGCCTACGGCAGCCTACTTCGGTTCGATGAAGGGTAATGAGCCTCTACACGTGCAATGGAATGCCGCTACAGATAAGGTGGAGGTTGTAAATTACAGCGCTGGTTCACACCCCGCACTCTCGGTTGAGGCGGCACTTATTAATATTGATGGCTCGGTTCAGTGGCAGAAGAGCACTAAGGTAGCAAGCGAGGAGGATACCACCGTGGAGGCCTTCGCGCTCGAATTCCCCGCTTCGCTCTCATCGGCACACTTTGTTAAATTGTGGCTCAAGGAGGGCGACAAGGTGGTATCGGACAACTTCTACATCCGTGGCACAGAGGAGGGCAACTTCCAGGCTATACGCGAGATGCCGAAGGTTGAGCTGAAGCATACTTCGACCATTGAGCAGAATGCTGACGGCTCATGGAGCGGCAGCATCACGCTACACAACGACAGCCAGATACCTGCGCTGATGATTCGCGTAAATGTTGTGGGCGAAAAGGATGGCGATCAGATTCTGCCTATCTTCTACTCTGACAACTATGTATCACTGCTGGGTGGCGAGCAGCGACAGATCACGTTCCGCTTTAAGGATGTTGATACGCGCGGCAACAAACCACAGGTTGTAGTCACAGGCTACAATGTACAATAACAAAACAAACGGCTGCCCGAAAGGACAGCCGTTTGTTTTGTTATTATCTTTCACCTTATACCAGACGGCGAATCAACTG
Source organism: Alistipes sp. (assembly GCA_045630065.1). Taxonomy (GTDB): domain Bacteria; phylum Bacteroidota; class Bacteroidia; order Bacteroidales; family Rikenellaceae; genus Alistipes. Next base: position 17,356 of record JAZQSN010000030.1, on the reverse strand, counting down.
CTCACGCGAAATAATCTGTTTATCTTCAATATTGTAGATCGTATAATGATCGCAATGACCAAAGTGATTATCCACACGACCCTCTCGAGTAGGAACAGCTATCTTCATATTTTTTTCGTATTTAGTTAAACTTATTATCGGCCAATGCGATATAGCATAAAGCATTTGGCGGGTAGTGTGTCGTGAATCTCCCTGTCGGAGGTTGCCATACGGCGCTGCGTAGGAACAATTGCTTGGGGGTGCTCGATGGTGTTGTCCACATCATACTGACTGCAATCGAGCATTGTCGCCACGGCCTCCGCTGCCAACGACTTTGCTCCATCGAACTTAATGCGCAGAGGCTGATCCTGCTCCGAGGTGTTGATCACCTTCACCACCCACTCCTGAGCCAGCTCATCCCACACGGTACTCATAAACAAGCCATCCTCACCCGTGGGTGTAGGCTCCGAAAGGGTCGAAGCTACCACATTTGTTCCGCGGTTACGGGCATACATCTGCTGAATATAATAGCTAACCGAGGGCACGCACTGCAGATTGTCGAACCAAATCAAATCGGGGCGCCATTGCCAACCCTCGATATGTGCAAACAGGGGAGCGTAGGCGGTCATATGCACAATATCGGCATTGCGTTCGAGCGTAGTCATATATGCCGCTTCGTAGATCGATGCTCCTGCGTGATTCCACTTCTTGCCCGCATCGTGGCAGGCATACTCACCAGCAAAAACCAATGGGCCACGACGAGGGTAGTCGTCGTAGCGATTCATGCTCTGCTTGAACCACTCTATGGGGCGGTAGTAGTGCTCGTCAACCAAATCTACCTTCTGTTCACGCATAGCAGCCCAGCCAAGATCGAAGTTTTCACCCTCTGAATCAGGACCCGACGAGCCGATAATCACAATCTCGGGATGCGTCTTGCGCATAGCCTCGATGAAGAACTTCAAACGCTCGAAATAGAACTCGCCCCACTGCTCATTACCAATGGCCAAATACTTCATATTGAATGGCTCGGGGTGTCCCATCTGTGCGCGGATGCTTCCCCACTTGCTATTAGTAGGACCATTAGCAAATTCCACGAGGTCGATGCAGTCGTCAATAAAAGGTTTCAAGTCCTCCTCGGTGCATTGAGCGTGTGCGCTCTCGTTCTCCCAATTCTGGAATTGGCAAGCCATACCCACGTTGAGTACGGGCAGAGGCTCTGCGCCCAACTGCTCAGCCAGCAGGAAATACTCATAGAAACCCAAGCCGCCCGACTGGAAATAGTTTGGGGCGTTGCGGTATGTAAATGTTGATTCCCAACGGTTTTCATTTATGGGACGATTCTCAACAAGGCCAATAGTATTCTTCCACTGATAGCGGGTAGCCAAATCGGCACCCTCCACTACACAGCCGCCAGGGAAACGGAAAATACCCGGCTGCATATCCTGCAGAGCCTCGACCAAGTCGCGACGTAGTCCGTTGCGCTCACCTTTCCAGGTATCTACAGGGAATAGAGAGATGTGCTCTAGGTCGAGGGCTGTAGAGTCTACTACCGAGCGTGACCACTTGTTGGCCAGGAAAAGACGCAATTGCGCCTTGGCGATAGTGCGCGGTGAACGCATAATCACCTCATACTGACGCCATTCGCTACCACTGATGGTAATCTTCTGCTCGGCAAACTGCTGATGCTCTTCGCCGCTATGTTGGTCGATGAACTGTACAATGAGTGTAGCTGAATCGCCCTCTGCTACGCGAGCCCACACCGAAAAGCGGTATTCGGCATTCTCGTGCAGACCAATACCAAAGAATCCATTGTTCTGCAGACCGGTCCACTTCTCCGAGTGACCACGACCACGCAGACGCACATAGTGCGGATTACGCTCAAAGGGACCATCGTTCAATAACTCTACATTGCCGAATACATCCCAGCCCGTATAGTGGTTGGGGCGAAACTCAAACGAACGATTCTTCACAAGTTCAGCATAGAGGCCGCCATCGGCTCCGTGGTTGATATCCTCGAAGAATAGACCCCACATAGTGGATTGAATGGGCGCACCCACTTTGCGCGTGTGTACGGTTATAACTTTTTCGTTTGCGGCGCTCACAACAAAGGCGTTGCAGAGCAGCAGAACGACCAATAAATAGCGTTTGAAGTTCATAATTTTATTAGGCGGGGATTAATTTTATTGCAAAAAATACTATTGTCTGCACTGTTTGTCTATTATTGCAGCTACGGTGACATCGCCTGTAACATTTACTGACGTGCGGAGCATATCAAGCGGGCGGTCGATGCCGATAATCAGAGCAAGGCTCTCGGCGGGTATGCCTACCGATGTGAGCACCATCGCTAGGATTACATAGCTGCCTCCGGGTATGGCGGGGGTACCGATGCTCGATAGTGTAGTCATTACGATTATGGTGAGTAGTTGCGTGATGTTAAGGTCAATGCCCAATGCCTGAGCAATGAAGATGGTCGCAACGGTCTGGTAGCACGATGTGCCGTCCATATTGATGGTCGTACCGATAGGCAGTACAAACGAACTCACTTCGCGCGATACGCCCAACTTTTCCTGTGCTGTAGTGTATGTGAAGGGGAGCGTTGCAGCGCTACTACTTGTTGTAAATGCGAATAACTGCAGGGGGTATACTTGGCGCATAAAGTGTAGAGGGCGAATACCTCCAAATACTCGAGCCAGAGTGGGGTAGAAGATAATGAGCAGAAAGAGTAGCGCCAGAATTACATTTGTAGCATATACTCCCAGTGCGGCAAATACAGTTCCGCTACCATTGAAATCGACTACGAGTCCGGCCATCAGCGCTGCAACGCAGACAGGAGCGCAGGCGATGACATAGTGCACGAGGCGCATAATAGCCTCATTCAGGGAGTCAAGCAGCGTCAGTAGGGGTTGCTTCTTCTCGGCGGGGATAGAGAGTATAGCCACGCCAAAAATCAAGGCAAAGAATATAATCTGCAGCATCTTGCCGTTGTCTGATAACGATTCGAAGATGTTCGATGGTACAATGTCATCGAGGAAGGCCAATGGGCCATTGTCGGCCGTGTCGGCCTGCTTAAGTTGGATTGATTGGGCTGTATCGGCATATTCAGCCTTCATCTCGTCCACAAGACCCTTGCCGATGATGTTGCCTGGGTGTATGATAAGAGCCGAACCCATACCCACCATAACTGCAAAAACTGTTGTACACAGATATATGGCTATAGTACGTCCTCCTAAGCGTGATAGCGCCGATGTGTCCTTCAAATCGGCCACTCCCTTTACCAATGTGACAAAGACCAATGGTACGGCAATGAGCACAAGAGCCTTGATGAAGAGCTTGCCAAAGGGGCGTATCCAGTCGTTGATAATCTGCTCGCCACCGAGAGCAATGCCGATGAAGCCGATGACGATACCGACCACCATACCAATGACTATCTGGAGGTAAAAAGGTATTTTGAGTTTTCTCATAACTGCGCGTAAATTTCTATTGGCACGAAACTACAAAAAAAATAGCAAACAATGAAATTTGAAAACAAAAAAGCGAAGGTCGAAACCTTCGCTTTGGATTGATAGTTCTATGCATTTACTCAAATCTAAGAACACGGAATGAGTGTGGCTTGAGTGTTACGCGATATGCGCTCTTGGCTGTGGCGCCACGACCCATTGCCTGACGCTCCGATGCTTTGATTCTCTCGCCCGTGAGCATATCCTTTGCGATGTTGTTGCCCGCAGGAGCACCAACCACATTGATGGTGATGGGCTCATCGTGGAACGACTCTACGACGATGGTGTTGTTGTCGTAGATGTATAGTGCAACATCGTTCGGGCCCTCAATAGTATAGGGCAAAACGCGTGCGCTTACCAGATCGCGAATTCTGTTAAGTGCCACATCGGGCAGAGAGTATAGATCGGCAAAGTTGTCGGGGATAACGAAGAGGTAGAGGTTGCCCTTCGAGAAGTTACCACGATGTACCAACGGCCAGCCCAGACCTGCATCCATGCCAGAGATAATCTCCCACGAGTCGTTGGTCTGATACTGCACCTGCTGCATCAGGATAGGCTTCTTGGTAGGGATGAGTTGTCCGTAGAACATCACCTCGTTAATGAGGGCCTTGCGGTCGGTGTACTCCATGTCAACAATCTTTTCGATACCCTTGCCCTGCAATGCTCGCAGCAGACCCGATGTAATCATCACATCTTTGCCCGCCTGCAGTTGCTTTTGAATCTTGGCAACGATATCCTTGTCGTACTTGGCCTGCTCGGTCAGAATGATAAACTCCTCATCCTTGGGGAATTCGGGAACAATATCCATTGGAATACCAATCATACCGAAGTAGTTCTGCAGGAAGTCCTCGCCCGTTGAGTGGTAGGGCTTGTAGCTCTTGATGGCCATAGGCTCGCCAAGGAAACCAATAGCATCGTCCACAACCTCGAGGCTGTATCCCGCAGCACGTGCAACGGTCGTTGGAACAACCTCCTTGTCGTGCAGTTTGACGGGCTGCATCATCTTGTCGAAATCGAAACTTGTCCCCTGACCCTGCCATGGGGCGCGCTGTGCCTCGCTCAACGGATTGAGCATCTGGCGATAGTCGAAGAGTGTAATTTCGGGAGCCTTGGCAAACATTGTAATCCACAACTGCTCGCTATATCTGTCGATGGTACGCATGCCACCCGTATCAACCCATCCACCGCCATTGCGGCCAGGTGCAAGGTTGTTGTAGTAGCGCCATACCAGGTAACCCAGATAGGGCTGCAGGTGCTGGTTGCTGCGTACGGCATCGCGAGTCTCTGTTCCTGTATATACACCGTCGAAGATCTTCGGGCCATTCTCCAGATCGAAGCCCAAAGCGGGGAAGTGGTCATACCAGTTGGGATACTTGATAATCACCTTCACGTTGGGGTTAACTTTCTTTGCGGGACCCAGGATCACCTCATGTGCAGCCTTGTTCATCAGCTCAAGACGATACTCGGTCCATGTTCTGTCGCCCTTGGCCTCGACGCATAGGTCGCACTTGCAGTCGGTGAAAAAGAAGTCGTCAAGGATAACCTCATCAAAGAGACTTGCCGATAACTCGATGATCTCCTGTGCCAGCGCACGCTCTTTAGGATCGGTGTAGCAGAAGGTCTCGAATGAGTTGCTCTCGTCGATGGTGTAGGTGATACCTCCAGCCACCTCAATACCCTGATCCTTGAAGAATTTGATGATCTTCTGCATCTCATCCTTCTTGATGATTAGCAGGTCGCGGTGGGTCTCCAGGTAGATCTTGTCGACCTTTACCTGATTTGAGATCACATCCCATGTCGATTTCAACCACTCGGGATCAGTCATCTTCTGCACCTCGTAGGCTCGGGTGTAGATAGCTACTTTGAAGTTTTTGTAGTTTGTCTTTGATTTTGCCTCAATCTGAGTCGGTAGCACTGCAGCTGCAAACAAAATGAGTGCAACGCAAAATTTAGTGATACGTTTCATGGCGTGTTGATGTTTGGTTAGTATTGCTTTTCCGTTGTGTGACAAAGGGAATTATATGCTTGATATCGTGCGGGTTAGATTGCCACTATTACAAATATAGTGTAATTTTCTGACAAACGCTTGCCGTGAGGAAAATATTTTGTTGATTTTTTGCGTTAGAAGAGCAGAGTGCAAACGCGATGTGATGAGTATAATGCGCAGAAAACAAAAAAAAGCAGCCCAATGGACTGCTTTCTTAAGTGGGAGTTGACGGATTCGAACCGCCGACCCTCTGCTTGTAAGGCAGATGCTCTGAACCAGCTGAGCTAAACTCCCGATGCGCCTGAACAAGGACTTGAACCTAGGACCCCATGATTAACAGTCATGTGCTCTAACCAACTGAGCTATTCAGGCTTGTTTTGAAGAACGAGTTACTTCGTTTTTGCGAGTGCAAATATAAAGCACTTTTTTTTATTGTGCAAGAAAAAAGTAGAAAAATATTAAAAAAAATGTAACTTTGCACCTGTTATGAGGATTATACCATATATTTATATAGCATTGACGCTATTTTTTTCACTGTTGACATCATCAGTTGAGGCTCAGTCATCGATCTCGACACAGGTTATGTTCGATCACTTGGAGTGGAATTTTGGCGATATTGCCGAAGATGGAGGCGAGGTAAAGCATACTTTTACCTTTACAAATCTCTCTTCCAAACCTCTCGTTGTGCTCGAAGTTACCACAGGATGCGGTTGTACAACCTCCTCTTACTCGCGCAAGCCCGTGTTGCGAGGCGAGAAGGGAGAGGTCACGATTGTATTTAATCCGATGAATTTGCCGGGTCGTTTCAATAAATCAGCTTCGATTCTTACATCGGCTTCGTCGCATCCCATCACACTAAAGCTTGAGGGTAATGTCATTCCCCGCAAGAAGAGTGTGCAGGAGCAGTTCCCATTCGACTTGGGTAGCGGAGTGCGTCTGGCCTTCAACCATCACGATTTTGCATATGTCGGTCGTGGCGAGAAGGTCGAGCAAAGTATCGGCATAATCAATACGTCGTCGAAAGATGCTGCGCTAAAACTCATCCCCAAACGGCGTAGCGGTTTGCTCGAGCTAGTAGCTCCTGCGGTGTTGCGTGCAGGCGAGCAGGGTGAGTTGGTGGTGCGCTACTCGATAGGTGCTTCAAGCACTCGTTATGGTACGCTCAACGATATGTATGGCTTTGAGGTTAACGGCCTTCAGGCGCGAGTTGTGCTCTCTACGACGGCCATTGCCGTAGATAGATTTGACCGTATGGCCGACGATGTATTGCTTCCGATTAGCGAATTATCAAAAAAAATTATTAAATTTGGCAGCCTAAAACGTGGTAATACTGTATCAGATGCTACTGTTGAACTGATTAATGAAGGCGAAGGTGATTTGATAATCAGGGCGGTAGAGTGGAGTCAGGATGCTCTAAAATGCTCGCTAAAGGCGGGTGACAGAGTGAAAGCTGGCGAGCGTGTAGTATTGCGTTTTAGTCTCGATAGCCGTAATTGTGACTATGGTGTGTGGGTTGATAGGTTGCGAATTATTACCAACGACCCTGTGCGCCCGATGCACTCGATTCGTATCACGGCTATCGTCGAGGATTAGACAGTTAGGTTAAGTTAAGAATATAAATCGAGTCCCGAGGACTCACTATGCTTATGTTTAAGATTGTAGAAAAGAGATTGCTTGCCGATAATATCTACCTGTTGCGTATCGCAGCTCCGCGTGTAGCCAATAGTGCTCTGCCTGGACAGTTTGTTATCGTGCGTGTGGACGAGCAGGGCGAGCGTGTACCCCTCACCATTGCTGACTACGACAAGGAGGAGGGTACTGTAACCATTGTTATTCAAACCATTGGTGCATCGACTCGCAAGTTGTGCGCTTTTAATGAGGGTGACTCTATTGCCGACTTCGCCGGTCCGTTGGGTAACCCTTCAGAGTTTGTGCATATGACCGAGGAGGAGATTCGTTCACGCCGATATCTGTTTGTGGCAGGTGGTGTAGGCACAGCTCCCGTATATCCGCAGGTTAAGTGGCTTCACGAGCACGGTGGCCACGCCGATGTGATTATCGGTGCCAAGTGCGCATCGATGTTGATATATACCGACGAGATGGCCAAGGTGGCTGAGAATCTCTATGTGGCTACTGACGATGGCTCGTATGGTTTCAAGGGCTTGGTTACAGCCAAGATTAAGGATTTGATAGATAACGAGGGTAAGAGCTACGACGAGTGCGTGGCTATCGGCCCAATGATTATGATGAAGTTTGTTACGCTCACTACCAAGGAGTATTCGCTCCCGACTACCGTGTCGCTTAACGCCCTGATGGTCGATGGCACTGGTATGTGCGGTGCGTGCCGTGTGAGCGTGGGTGGCAGGACTCTGTTTACTTGCGTCGATGGTCCCGAGTTCGATGGCCATCAGGTAGATTTCGATGAGGCTATGCGTCGTCAGTCGATGTACCGCAAGCAGGAGGGTGAGGCTGTCGAGAAACATAATCATAAATGTAATTGTTTTTAAGGGCTATGGCAAATAAGATTCCCCGTGTAAGTGTTCGCGAGCAGGAGCCCGCGGTGCGTGCCACCAATTTCGAAGAGGTGTGCTATGGTTATAATGCCGAGGAGGCACAGTTGGAGGCCTCACGTTGTTTGAATTGTAAGAATCCTCGATGCGTTGCGGCGTGTCCGGTAAATATCAACATACCAGCTTTCATTCATCAGGTTGCCGAGGGTGATTTCGCTGCTGCGTCGGCTATCATTGCCGAAGATAGCTCGTTGCCTAGCATTTGTGGTCGTGTATGTCCGCAGGAGAACCAGTGCGAGGGCTCGTGCATTCTTGGTATCAAGGGCGAGTCTGTCGCTATCGGTAAGTTGGAGCGTTTCGTGGGAGATTGGAGCCTCGATAACGACTGCAAGGGCGATGTAGATGTCGCTCCCAATGGCAAGAAGGTGGCCGTTATCGGTAGTGGTCCTTCGGGTTTGGCTTGCGCAAGCGACCTTGCCAAGTTGGGTTATGAGGTAACTATCTTCGAGGCTCTGCATAAGTTGGGCGGAGTGTTGGTTTATGGTATTCCTGAGTTCCGTCTTCCCAAGGAGAAGATCGTTGCTCGCGAGATTGCCAACCTTCGTAAACTCGGTGTAAAGTTCGAGACTGATGTTATTGTGGGCCGTACCATTACCATCGATTCGCTGATGCAGGACGAGGGCTTCGAGGCTGTGTTTATTGGCTCAGGTGCCGGTCTGCCCCGTTTTATGGGTATCGATGGCGAGAACCTCAATGGTGTTGTTTCAGCAAATGAGTTCCTCACACGTGCCAACTTGATGCGTGCTTACGATGATGAGTACGATACTCCGATTTATGTCGGCAAGCGTGTAGCTGTTGTTGGTGGCGGTAACGTGGCGATGGATGCAGTGCGTACTGCCAAGCGTCTGGGTGCCGAGGCATCGATTATATATCGTCGTTCTGAGGCTGAGCTGCCCGCACGTCGTGAGGAGGTACACCACGCCAAGGAGGAGGGTATCGAGTTCCGTATGCTCACCAATCCCACTGCAGTGTTGGGCGATGATAAGGGTTGGGTTACAGGCCTTAGCTGTGTAGAGATGGAGCTTGGCGAGCCCGATGAGAGTGGTCGCCGTTCACCCGTTGTGAAGCCCGACTCTGAGTTTGTTGTCGATTGCGATGTTGTGATTATGGCTTTGGGTACTTCGCCTAACCCGTTGATTAAGAGCACTACCAAGGGCTTGGAGACCAACCGTAGAGGTTGCATTGTAGCCGATGAGGTGGGTGCCACTACACGCGAGGGTGTCTTCGCCGGTGGTGATGCCGTAACTGGTGCCGCAACGGTAATCCTGGCGATGGGCGCTGGCCGTAAGGCTGCAAAGGCTATCGACGAGTATATTAAGAGCAAGTAAAAAAGTTGTTCTATACAACTCTTAGCGATAAAAGGCGATTGCCAACTAAAAAGTTGGCGGTCGCTTTTTTCGTTGTAGAAAGCGGTTATTCCCGAAATTTTGCGTATATTTGTTAAATTAGTAAACCTTTACAGATTATGGAGCATACAGTAGCACTCATATACGATTTCGATGGTACGCTTGCCCCGGGCAATATGCAGGAGTACGACTTTATCCCCGCCGTGGGTAAGAGCAACCGCGAGTTCTGGAACGAGGCCAATGTTCTGGCCGAGACGCAGGATGCCGACCCCGTACTCACCTATATGGCGCGTATGATTCAGGAGGCGCAGAGCAAGGGTCTCTCGCTCCGCCGCGAGGCGTTTCAGGAGTCTGGTCGCAACATCCGTTACTACAAGGGCGTGGAGGAGTGGTTTTCGCGTATGAATGCCTATGCAGCCGAGCAAGGTATAAACCTGATTCATTACATCAACTCGTCGGGAATGAAGGAGATTATCGAAGGCACATCTATCGCCCACGAGTTCAAGCATATCTATGCCTGCTCGTTCCTATATAATGTTGATGGCATAGCCTATTGGCCGGCTGTGGCGGTGAATTACACCAACAAGACACAGTTTATCTTCAAGATTAACAAGGGTGTGGAGTCCGTATACGATACCCATTTAGTTAACCAGTATATGGAGGAGAATCTGCGTCCCGTTCCATTCAAACGTATGATTTATGTGGGCGACGGAACAACCGATATTCCCTGTATGAAGTTGGTCAAGAATTATGGTGGCCACTCGATTGCTGTATATAATCCCGAGGATAAGAACAAGCGCAAGGAGATGAACAATCTCATACGCGACAACCGCGTGAACTTCGTCTGCTCGGCCGATTACTCGGTTGGTTCGGAGATGGATACCGTGGTGAAGGCTATTATCGATAAGATTGCTGCCGACCTGCGTCTGGAGCAGTTGGAGACAGAAAAATTGTAGTAACTCATATTAAACATTGGATAGTTTGAAAAAGATAAAATTCGGATTGCTACCTCGTATTCTGGTAGCCATAGTATTGGGAGTAGCCCTGGGTGGAGTATTGCCCGAGTGGATTATCCGCATATTCCTCACCTTCAACGGTCTGTTTAGTCAGTTGCTCGGATTTCTAATTCCGCTTATCATCGTAGGAATGGTTATCCCTGCCATTGCCGACATAGGCCGTGGTGCAGGTCGAATGCTGCTCTTTACGGTGTTTTTGGCATATACGTCGACCATTGTGGCGGGCCTTGTATCCTATTTTACAGGCGCTTTGACCTTCCCGTCGCTTATCGAAACGAGCGCTTCGCTTGACACAGCCGCCGAGACGGTCAAGCTGGCGCCATATTTTACTGTGGCTATCGACCCGCTGATGAGCGTTATGACGGCTCTCGTGCTGGCCTTTATGGTTGGTCTGGGTTTGGCCTATCTCAAGGGTGATGCGTTGCGTAAGGTGGCTGTCGATTTTGGTGATTTGGTGACGATGACCATCGAGTCGGTTATCATTCCTTTGTTGCCGCTCTATATCTTCGGTATCTTCCTCGAGATGACCGCAGCAGGCGAGGTAATGCGTGTAATCGGTGTCTTTATCAAGATTATCGGTGTCATCTTCATCCTGCATATCGTGTGGCTCGTGTTACTCTACTCGGTGGCAGGTATGATCTCAAAGCAAAATCCATTTAAGATGCTCGGCACAATGCTCCCTGCATATTTTACGGCTCTTGGTACCCAGTCTTCGGCTGCTACTATTCCCGTTACGCTGGCGCAGACTCGCAAGATGGGTGTCAGTGACGAGGTGTCGGGATTTGTTGTTCCGTTGTGTGCTACGATTCATATGTCGGGTAGTATGCTAAAGATTGTGGCGTGTGCTTTGGCTCTTATGCTTATGCAGGGCATCGACTTTAACTTCGGTATGTTCTTTGGCTTTATCTGTATGCTTGCCATCACTATGGTTGCTGCTGCGGGTGTTCCCGGAGGCGCTATTATGGCGGCACTTGGCGTGTTGGCCACAATGCTTGGCTTCACAGCCGAGGATCAGGCGCTGATGATTTCGCTCTATATTGCTATGGACAGCTTCGGTACTGCCTGCAACGTTACGGGCGATGGTGCTTTGGCTGCAATTATGGATCGCATAAATAAGAAGTAGAATGAAGATAGTTTTTGCAACAAATAATGCTCATAAGCTTGGTGAGGTGCGTCAGGTGGTGGGCGAAGAGTTCGAGATTGTATCTCTGCGTGAGTGTGGTATTGTTGAGGATATTCCCGAGAATGAGCCTACCCTCGAGGGCAATGCTTTGGCTAAGGCACGATATATCTACAACCGCACAGGTCTTGACTGCTTTGCCGATGATACAGGTCTTGAGGTCGATGCGTTGGGTGGTGAGCCTGGTGTTCGTTCGGCACGATATGCTACCGATGGTCACGACGATGAGGCTAACAAGCGTATGCTGCTAGAGCGCTTGAAGGGGACGGAGAATCGTGCGGCACAGTTCCGTACGGCGGTGGCTCTTATTATCGGTGGCAAGGAGTATCTCTTTGAGGGTATTGTACGTGGCGAGATAGCCAGCGAGGAGCGTGGCGAGGGTGGTTTTGGTTACGACCCCCTGTTCTTCCCCGAGGGCTCAGAACTAACTTTTGCACAGATGAGCAGCGAGGATAAAAATGCAATCTCACACCGAGGTCGTGCCGTTAGAAAGTTGGCAGACTTCCTGCAGAAGTATAGCGAGTAGATTCTTCGTTTATAACCATAATACTAAAAGAGCCCTACTAGTTGATTAACTAGTAGGGCTTTCTGGTACTCGAAGCCGGGGTCGAACCGGCACGGCCATTACTGGCCACAGGATTTTAAGTCCGGCGTGTCTACCTATTCCACCATTCGAGCAGCCGTTTGCCCAACCTTTGGGCGTGACAAAAGTAGTAAAATTATTTCAAAGTGCAAATCTTTGAATCTATATATTGCAGAATCTTATCGTAATCCGATGGTGCGAACCACGCAATCTCATCATCGCGCCGAAACCAAGTCATCTGGCGTTTGGCATAGCGACGCGAGTTGCGTTTGATAAGTTCTATAGCCTCCTCTCTGCTTGTTGTGCCGTCAAAGTAGTCGAACATTTCACGATAGCCTACAGTCTGTAATGAGTTCAGGTGGCGCTTGTCGTACACTGCACGTGCCTCCTGCTCCAAGCCCTCGTCAATCATCATATCCACACGGCGGTCAATACGTTCGTACAATAACTCTCTATCCATCTGCGTGCCAATCTTTATGATTCTAAAATCACGCTCACGGCGTACTCCTGTACGAAGCGAAGAGTAGGGTTTGCCAGTCGCTATGCACACTTCCAAGGCGCGTAACACGCGAGCCGGATTTTTTCTATCTACAATCTCATAGAACGCTGGGTCTAAGGCCTTTAACTCCTCTGTTAGTGTCTCCAGCCCTTCACTATGCAGTCGTGCTGCCAGCGATTGGCGCAACTCAGCATCCACCTCGGGTAGGTCGTCCATACCCTCAGTTAGAGCCTTTATGTAGAGGCCCGAACCACCCACGGCAACCACTACGTCGTGTTCAAGGAACAACTCCTCTAAACGCTTTAGGGCAGCCACCTCGTAGGCTCCGCAGTTAAAATCATCCTCCAACGAGTGTGAGGCTATGAAATGATGCTCGACAGCCGCCTGCTCTTCGGCTGTGGGCTGTGCCGTGCCAATAGGTATGCCACGATAGAACTGTCGTGAGTCAGTAGAAATAATGGGGCAGGCGTAGTGTTGTGCAACACTAAGCGAGAGGGCGGTTTTACCCGATCCCGTAGGTCCTACTATTACAATGAGAGTTTTAGTACTCATCGTCGTAAGAGTCATCACCATCGAAATCGTTGAACTCTCCCATTATCTCATCGAAGATTGAGCCACTCTGCTCACTTGCATCGGGGTCGTACTGGTCGGGCGCGGGTGAGTGCTCAAACTGCACTCGAGGATAGGTCATTCCCTCCTGCTCCTCCTTGGCCTCGATAACCTCGATATAGTAGGCACGCTCGGTGAAGGGGTCGAATATATAAATCAGACGATCGTGCAGGAACTGCAACACGTCGCACAGACGTGATGTTGCCATAGGTAGAGGTGCACCATTGCCTCCATCGCCCATACCGCCATCCATATCCATATAGGTGTACTCCTGCTTACGCTCCCAACGCTCGTCGGCCGTGAAGAACGAAGCCATACAAGGGTCGTAGTTGAGCATCTGGATGATGAACTCGTGTAGATCGAGCAGGGTTGAGTCGGCCGAAGCCTCGAAGTCGCGGACGAAGTTGTCGTTCTCGTCCGTGAGCATACGAAATCTGTAAATCATACTATTTTAGTTTATCAATTGCCTCTTTAAGTTGTCTCATCGCCTGCTCCAGTACGGCACGTTGTGTACCCACATTCAGGCGTGTATGTTGCTCGCCGCCAATGCCGAACATTGCACCGTCGTTCAGGGCCAGGTGAGCGTCGCTTTGCAACATCTCAATCAGGGCGCTATGCTTCAATCCCAATGCTGAGAAGTCGAGCCATACGAGGAACGATGCCTGCGGCTTGATAAGTCGCACGGCGGGTATATTCACCTTAAGGAATGCATCCACATAGTCGATATTGCCCTCAATGTGTGCCAACATCTGCTTGCGCCACTCCTCGCCCTGAGTGAAGGCCGCCTCGGTAGCGGTCATCGCAAAGATTGTGGCAGCATTCATCTCTCCGGCCTCAAGCCACGAGAAGAACTGCTCACGCAAGTGGTGGTTGGGCACGATGGCGTATGAACTTACTATTCCGGCGATGTTGAATGTCTTCGATGGCGCGCCAAAAGTTATGCTACAATTGGCTGCCTTATCTGATACGCTAGCAAAGGGTATGTGGCGGTTGCCATAGAGAGCCATATCGCAGTGAATCTCATCTGAAATGACAATGAGGTTGTGCTTTGTGGCAATCTCGGCAAGGCGCTCCAGAGTCTGACAGTCCCAAGTAATACCTATGGGGTTATGGGGATTAGCCAGGATTATCATCTTGCACTTTGGGTCGATAATTGATTCCAAATGCTCGAAATCCATCTCATATCTGTCACCCATGCGACGCAGAGGATTATCCACTACCTCGCGACCGCTGTTTGTGGGTACATTGCGGAAGGGGTGGTACACGGGAGGCTGGATGATAATTTTGTCACCTTTCTGTGTGAAGGCATTGATAACCATTGCTATACCCTTCACAATACCGGGAATATACTGCAACCACTCACGCTCCACCTGCCAGCCGTGGTGATTGACGATCCAGTCAATCACGCTCTGCCAATATGCATCATACTGCACGGGATAACCTAATACGGCGTGGTCGAGGCGGCGGTGCAGAGCCTCGATGATAAAGTCAGGAGTCTCGAAATCCATATCGGCCACCCACAATGGTAATAAATCTTCGCGACCGAAGAACTGTTCCAGTGCATCGTACTTCACGCAGTGTGAGCCACGGCGGTCGATGGGTTTATTAAAGTCGTAAATCTTCATCTCTTTAAGCTATTAAAAACTTCATTACATCCACTCCGTCTGCATAGTCCCATAGCGATGGATACTGCGCGCGGCCAAATGCTACTCGGCGCGGATGCTCTATTGTGTTGGTTACAATGCATTGTAACTCATCCTCTCTCTCTTTTATCCACTGCTCAACTTGTTCAATGGAGTGGTAGTAGCTGTAGTTTATCTGGCTGATGTTGGCCGAGAAACCGCACTCCTCGACTGCAATACACTCCCCAAAGTCGGTGAATGGCTGGCGTAACATTGTTCGCATTGCTTTGCAGTGGCTGTAGTTACCTCGGTACATAGTGCCCATTGCGGGTGGGGTGAGTTGCAGAGTCGTCGCTTGCGGAAGAAAAATAAGCGATACGCTTCTGCATCCTAATCCATTGTGCGAGAATATATCGCGTTGCAGAGCCTCTATCACCTGCTCGCTCTCATTGCCCGATAGGATGGCAACTGAGTGGCGGGAGCCTCGCACCAATGATGGCGTTGAGGCGTAGCGAGTGCTGAAGTGACGAGCAGCCTCGTTACTACCTGTAGCTATCACCTTGTCATACTCAGCCTGCGAATTGAACTCGCTGATAGCGATTGTTGGTGAAATCTCACGCAAGGTGTCGATAATATAGTTTGTCAGCACGCTATCCTTGCTCGATGGCTTTACAGCTACTTCGTGGCCCTGGATAAGCGCACACATCATATCGAAAAATCCTACCAAAGGTATATTCCCCGCCATAATAATCGCCACACGCTCCTGGCGCTTGGGGGCGGTGTATTCCGATACCCACTTTGAGAGTTTGTCTGCATCGAGAAACTCCTCGCAGATGGCGTCGATGGCCAATAGTATATCCTCACGACTGAACCACTCGTTCTGCTCGATGGCTTGTTCAATGATGCGTTGGGTATGCGTATCATTGCCAAAGGAGCTCAGTCGTACGCCTAACTCGGCGAATATATCTATTCTTTCTATCATCGTATGGCGTATTTTCTCAATTCTTTAGCAAGTTGGCGCTCTTGCCCGTTAGTGAGCCTATCCACCAGCGCGTGAAAGCGTGGCGAGTGGTTATGATGCACGGTGTGAGCCAACTCGTGCAGGATAATGTAGTCCTGCAGATGCGGTGGCAGAGTCATAATGTAGAGACTCAGCGATAGGTTTCCCTTTGCGGTGCAGCTTCCCCATTTCGAGCGTGCCGCTCGTATGGTTACACGTCCGTATCGCAGGCCGTGCTGTAGGGCTAATTCCTCTACGCGTTGGGGTAATACCCTCTTTGCATCGGCTCGTAGATGTTCTATTTGTGCTGGCGTTAGCTCTGGCGCTTGACGTTTGGCAAGCTTGGCCTTTGTTATCTCTACCCACTCTTGCTTGCTCTCCAAAAAGGCAATGGCTTGCTGCTGGGAGATGTAGGGCGGAAACGATAATCGCACCTCGCCCGATGGTCGCACCGAAATAGTTGTTCGCACGGAACGTAGTGTTGAGCTGAGCGTTATCTCTCCCAGGATGGGGTGCTGGAGCCTGCTTTTCATTATTCGATGCGCTGACGCACAACCTCGAAGAGCATCACTGCTGCAGCTGCCGACACATTGAGCGACTCGATGGCACCAATCAACGGAATGGCCAACTGCTCGTCGCAGAGCTTAAGCACCTCCTTCGAAATACCTGTATCCTCGGCACCCATAATGATTACAGTGGGCTTTCTAAAGTCGGCATCGTAAATCAGCTTACGGCTCTTCTCTGTTGCGGCTACAGCCTGGAAACCCTCAGCCTGTAAAGCCTTGATGGTGTTGCGGATAGAGCCTACGCGGCATACCGGAATACGGCTCAGTGCACCTGCCGACGAACGCATAGCTTCCGAGTTTACGGGGGCCGAATTCTTCAGCGGAGTGATAAGACCGTGAGCACCAGCACACTCTGCCGAGCGGGCGATAGCACCGAAGTTACGTACATCGGTAACACCATCGAAAAGCATAATCAGCGGAGTCTCATCCTCGGGTACGCGCTCTAGAATGTCGCTCAACTCAACATACTCAATGGGGGCAATCTGTGCCACTACACCTTGGTGGTTGAGTTTTGTGAGGCGGTTGAGTTTCTCCACAGGCACCTCCTGCACACGAATGCGGTGGCGGAATGCCAAGTCGCGCAACTCGGTCATAAGTTGTCCCTCGGCACCCTTACGGATGTAGAGTTTTTCGATTTGTTTACCTGTCTGTATGGCCTCGGCTACGGGGCGGATGCCAAAAACAATGTCGTTTGCCATTATATTATTGATTTTCTGTTATTTCTAATTCGTATGATGCCTTCTCCCACTCGTGCATCTGCTTGTCGTATTGGGCTTTCAGGTCGTTGTATGCCGCATAGTCGGCCTCGTTGTACTCGGTTGCCGAGGCGAACTTCTCGTCGTAGGCGGCAATCTTTTGCTCGATCGCGGCCAACTCGCTCTCGATGGTCTCCACAGCTTTGC
>JAZQSN010000029.1:0-5798 GCA_045630065.1 Alistipes sp. | reverse complement strand
GGGTTGTCGTTCTCGATTCCAATCTTCGACTGGGGAATGGGTAAGGGGCGTGTGCAGATGGCCAAAGCGCGTGCCGATATGACCCGCTCGCAGATTGAGCAAGAGGAGGTTGACTATCGTCACGAACTCTACACCCTTATCGAGCGATTCTCGAATCAGCGTCAGCAGTGTGCCGTAGCACGCCGTGCAAAGGATATCGCCGACGACCGCTACCAAATTGCGATGGAGAATTTCCGTCAGGGTAAAATCTCAGTTACCGAGATGAACACCGCACAGAGCGAAAAGGACTCAGCCAATCAGAGCTATGTCTCGGAGATGGCGGCCTATTGGCAAGCATACTATGAGCTTCGCGGCAAGGCTCTCTACGATTTTATCACAGGCACCGACATTGTGGCCGAATTTGACAAGATAATTGAGCAGTAAAAAATAATCCACTAATACAATTCCAATATGAAGAATTATCTCTACACAGCAATAGCCACTGCGGCAGTGGTGGCAACATTGATGGCTACGGGCTGTAAGAATACTACCAAAGAAGAGGAACAGAAGGCTGACAACCGTATGGCCCACCGCATCGAACATAATGAGGTTACGGTCGATACCCTCCGTCGCCAAACCTTTATGCGTGAGTTGGTGAGCAATGGTAAATTGGAGGCTGCAAAGCGCAGTAAACTCTCATTCGAGGTGTCGGGTATTCTCACTCGTGTAAATGCTGTGAATGGCTCGCGCGTTCAGCGTGGCGGAGCAATCGCCGTAGTCGATACTATGGAGTACGCTCTGGCTTTGGAACGTGCGGAGATGACACTCGAAAAGTCGCGTTTGGCATTCTTGGACGAGCTGGTTAAGTTGGGTTATCCACTTGGAGATACTATTGCACCTCCAAAAGATGTGGTGCGTATGGCTCGTATCCGCTCAGGCTATGCCGATGCGGTGGCTTCGCGTGCTACGGCTCTTCGCAACTATAACAACTGTACCCTGTGCGCACCGTTTGCGGGCAAGGTGGCCGATGTGGAGCTGAAAGAGTATGAACGAGTGAGTGGGGTGTTCTGTACGCTCTTAGATGATAGCCGCCTAAGTGTCCGCTTTACTGTTTTGGAGTCGGAGTATGGATTCTTGTCGGTAGGTCAGGAGGTTTCGGTTAGCCCCTATGCCGATCTGCGCAAAGAGATAAAAGGCAAGATTACCGCCATTAACCCCACAATTGATGCCCACGGTCAGGTGCAGGTAGATGCAATGATTGTCAACGATGGCTCACTTACCGATGGTATGAATGTGAAGGTATTTGTCCGCAAGGCAGTACCCGATCAGGTTGTAGTGCCAAAGAGTGCCGTTGTGATTCGCGATAATTTGGAGGTATTGTTCCGCTACGAGAATGGCAAGGCTCGCTGGACCTATGTTCACACCTCTCTTACCAATAGCAAGGAGTATGTCGTGGAGGCTAACAAGGAGCGTGGTGCCGAGCTCAATGTGGGCGATATTATCATCACATCGGGCAACCTGAATTTGGCCGATGGCTCGGAGGTAAATATCATTAAATAATCCTAACTAAAACCCTCCGCTATGTTACGCAGACTTTTAGATAGGCCCATAGCAGTCACTATGGTCAGCATCGTGCTTTTGATATTGGGAGTTGTGAGTATTAAGCGACTTCCCGTATCGCTCACGCCCGATGTTGATGCCCCATATATCACAGTCCAGATTCCCGCTTCGGGCTTGTCGGCTCGCCAACTAAACGAGACTATTCTCACTCCACTGCGCCAGCAGCTTATTCAGGTGTCGCACTTGAAGGATATTCGTAGCGAAGCTCGTGAAGGCTCAGGTACGATATATCTTACATTCGAGCAGGGCAGTAATTTGGATTACCTGTTTATCGAGGTAAACGAGAAGATTGACCGCTCGATAGGCTCTCTGCCACGCGATTTGGAGCGTCCAAAGGTTATCAAGGCGAGTGCAACGGATATCCCTGCATTCTATATCAATATGACCCTCGCCAAAGAGAGCGAGGTGCTATCGCAAGACCCGCTGCACCCCGTATCAGACGAGTTCTCGCAGCTGAGCCGTTTTGCCACGCAGGTAATCACCAATCGCATCGAGCAGCTCGAAGAGGTGGCGATGGTCGATGTGAGTGGTACGGTCTCGCGTGAGATTCTTGTTATCCCCGACCAGGCAAAATTGCGTCAGGCAGGCATCGGAATCTCCGATGTGGAGTCGGCCTTGAAGAATATCGATGTGCAACTTGGTAACCTCACTATTCGTGATGGCGAGTATCAGTATAATGTGAAGTTTAATACCATCACAGGCGAAAAACGCGAGATTGAGGAGTTGTATCTGAAAATCAATGGTCGCCTGTTCCAGCTTTGCGATTTGGCTGAGGTCGTGGAGCACCCTCGTAAGCGTCAGGGTATGGTTGCAGCAGATGGAAGAGATGCCATCACGCTGGCCGTTGTGAAGCAATCCGATGCCCGTATGTCTGATTTGAAGAGGGCGTTGGAGCGTCAGATGAAGCAGTTTCACAAGGATTATCCCAATATCGAGTTTCGCATAACACGCGATCAGACCGAGCTTTTGGACTACTCGATAAACAATCTTATCGAAAATATCTTGGCGGGAGTGGTGCTGGCTTGTATCATCATCTTGCTATTTATGCGCGATTTGCGCTCACCGATACTCGTAAATCTTACGATTCCCGTAACGCTCATCGTATCGCTTTTGGTGTTTTATATGATGGGCATCTCGATTAACATCATATCGCTGTCGGGATTGGTGTTGGGAGTTGGTATGATGGTCGATAACTCGATTATCGTGGTCGATAATATTACGGCTCGTTGGCAGCGAGGAGAACTTCTCTCAGATGCCGTCGTGCGAGGCACAAAGGAGGTTGTTGCTCCGATGCTGTCATCGGTGCTTACCACTTGTTCGGTATTTATCCCGCTGATTTTTGTGAGCGGTATGGCGGGTGCATTGTTCTACGATCAGGCTATGGCCGTCACAATCACCCTTTTGGTGTCGTATGGCGTAGCGGTGATGCTTTTACCCGTATATTATCATTGGATTTACCGTAGCCAACCCTCGTTTAGGCCCACTCCTTGGCTGGAGCGTTTCTCGTTTGATGGTTTAGAGAATGGATATGAGAAGCTATTGAAGTGGTTGTTCCGCCGAAGGGTTATCGTGTGGACAATCTATGCGGTGTGCATTGTGGGATTGGTGGGCCTGTTCTTTGTGGTGGAGAAGGAGCGTCTGCCTAAGATGACTTATAGCGATACGCTTGTGAGCGTGGATTGGAACGATAGAATCTCGGCCGATGAGAACTCTCGCCGTACCCGCGAGATGGTCTCGTCGCTCGGCGATAAGGTAGAGCAATCTACAGTGATGGCTGGTATCCAGCAATTTGTGCTCTCGCACACACCCGAAACAGGTATCTCGGAGGCAACCATATATCTGAAATTCTACGAGTCCGACCAACTTGCCCCCTCAAAGAGGGAGATTGAAGATTACATACACAAAAATTATCCATCGGCGCGAGTGTCGTTCTCCTCGTCGGGTAATATCTTCGATATGATTTTTGCCGATAAGGAGGCTATGCTTACAGCGCGTCTGCGCTCAACAACAGGCCGAGCTGCCGACCCCGAAAAGCTGCAGTCGCTTATTCTTCGTATTCGCGAGGCCCTGCCTGAATTGGAGATTGAGAGTGTAGCATTGCAGGAGGATATTTTGTATGTGGCCAAGCCCGAACTTATGGCACTCTATGGTGTGTCGTATAGCTCGCTACTCTCGACCCTGAGAAATGCTCTGAACGAGAATGTGCTATTTACAATCAGCAGTGGCGATGAGTCGTTGCCTGTTGTGGTGGGCGATAATGTCCCCGACTTGGAGCATCTGTTAAGCAATACATTTGTGAGGGCATCGGGTACGGAGCTTCCCGTAAGCCAATTTATGCAGCAGACTCGCACCCGCGACTTGAAGAGCATCGTGGCAGGAGCCGAGGGTGATTACTATCCGCTCAATCTAAGCCCCGCCTCGCGAGATGTGCAGTCGGTGATGCGTCGAATCAAGGAGGTTGTGGCCGAGGACGACGGTTTTGATGTGTCGTTTAGCGGTAGCTACTTCTCAAACCGCGATATGGTGATGGAGCTTGTGGGTGTACTTGTGGTGGCACTGCTTCTGTTGTTCTTTATCTTGGCAGCGCAGTTTGAGTCGATGATTCAGCCGTGGATTATCCTCTCGGAGATTGTAATCGACCTCTTCTTCTCGATACTCATTCTGTGGGTGTTTGGACAGACGCTCAATATTATGTCGATGATTGGACTTATCGTTGTGTGCGGTATTGTGATTAACGATTCAATCCTGAAAATCGACACCATCAACACCTTGCGTCGTGGCGGTATGGAGCTAAAACGCTCTATTATGACCGCAGGTCGTCGCCGTTTGAAGGCTATTATTATGACCTCGCTCACTACGATTTTGGCCGTAGTGCCGTTCTTGGCTCGTGGAGATATGGGTTCTGATTTGCAGTACCCGATGTCGCTGGTAATTATTGGTGGAATGGTAGTGGGTACACTTATCAGTGTGCTGTTTATTCCTTTGGCATATTACGAGATTTATAAACCCCGCCGATGATGACTCCAAAGGAACATAAGTCGAGAAGGGGCATACCTGCCTTTTCTGTATTGCTTATTATGGCCGCATTGTCGGTCATAGGCATAGCACTATTGCCCAGACTCAATATCCAATACTCGCCCTCGAAGGTTGAGCATCGAATTACGGTGAGTTTCTCGTGGCCCGGAACTGCTACCCGCGTAGTAGAGATGGACGCCACTTCGCGTTTGGAGGGGGCATTATCGACTGTGAAGGGTTGCCAAAATGTATCATCTCGTTCTCGGCGTGGAAGTGGTAGTGTGACGCTCAACTTCTCAAAGGAGACCGATATGGCTGCTGCTCGTTTCGAGGTGGCCTCAATCATTCGTAACATATATGCAAAACTACCTGAGGGGGTATCCTATCCTTCGGTATCGCTCAATGCAAGTGGAGGTCGTGACCGTAGTTCGCTCACATATATAATCAAGGCAGGAATTCCCGCCGAGCAGATTTACGACTTTGTGGTGGAGAATGTATCGACCCCAATCTCGCGCATCGACGGTGTGGATAAGGTGGATATTTCGGGTGTTACGCCTTTCGAGTGGCTCATTACATTTGACCCCGAAGCATTGGAGGCTGTGGGGCTTACAGCAAATGATCTTAGTGCGGCCTTCTCGGCATACTTCCGCAACGATATTGTGGGTCTTACCTCGGCGAAGGATAGCGAGGGCGTGGAGCGTAGCATCGTGCTGAAACTTCGCAATGTCGGTTCGCTTGATTTCGACAATATCCCCATCGTCAAGCGTAACGATAGGCTCTACTATTTCCGTGACTTTGCTCGTGCGCAGTGGCGTGAGTCGTTGCCAACGAGTTATCGCCGAATCAACGGCCTTAATACGGTGAATCTCTCGATTACATTCGAGAGCCATACCAATATGCTTCGCGTAACGGAGCAGGTGCGTGAGCGAATGGAGGAGCTTATCGCGACATTCCCAGCTGAGATTTCGGCAGAGCTCTCGTATGACTCGTCGGAGTATATTCGCACCGAGTTGGACAAGATATATATGCGTACGCTGATGTGTGTGCTGATTCTGTTGCTGTTCGTGTTGCTTGTAAGCCGTGATGTGAGGTATCTGCTGATGATTAGCCTCACGCTTGCGGTGAATATATTGATTGCCGTTGTCTTTTATGTTGTGTTCGATGTGGGAGTGCATATCTACTCG
>JAZQSN010000028.1:0-2344 GCA_045630065.1 Alistipes sp. | reverse complement strand
GTGTAACCATCCATCGAGGCTGCGGTACCCACGCACATATACTTACGCGAAAGTGTGTGCGAAACATACTTGGTCAAGTCGTTCATCACACCCGAGCCAACTGCGATAGCGATAACGTCCAAGTTGCGGAGGTGTGCCTGTAACTTCTCAACGTGCTGCCACTCGGCATACAACTCCTCGTCGGTGAAGATAAATGGCTTCTCCTGTGGGATGCCAGCCTCCTCGAGCGAAGCGAATACCGCCTTACCTGCAACCTCCCAAGTGTTCAAGTCTGCCACGATGATAGCAGTCTGACCTGGGAACAACTTTGCAAACATCTCGGCTGTGCGCGACACTACGCCTGCGCCGATAATCAAATCTTTGGTGTCTGTTGTGCGCTGAAGTGCGCTCTCTACCTTATTCATATTATATATAGTTTTAGATTATTACTTTTTCTGTCCGTAGTATGCGTTTGCACCGTGCTTGCGCTCATAGTGCTTCTCTATGAGATTCTCGTTCATCTGAACATTCGGATTTAGGGCTACAGTAATAGAAGCCATACGCGCAACCTCCTCCAACACTACTGCGTTGTAGACCGCATTCGCAGCATTCTTGCCCCAAGTGAAAGGACCGTGGTGCTTAACCAGCACGGCTGGGGTGTGCATAGGATTCATACCCTTGAATGCGTCAGCGATAACGTCGCCCGTAGCCGCCTCGTATGCCGCCTCAATCTGCTCCTTTGTCATCTCGTCGGTGCAAGGGATTGACTGATGGAAGGTGTCGGCGTGAGTTGTGCCGATATTCGGAATCGAGAGTCCCGCCTGCGCCCACGCAGTTGCGTAGGTTGAGTGAGTGTGAACTACACCACCTACCTCTGGAAAATTGCGATAGATAGAGAGGTGGGTTGGAGTATCAGACGAAGGTCGCAAATCACCCTCCACAATGTTGCCATCCAAATCCACAACTACCATATCCTCAGCCTTCATATCATCGTAGCTCACGCCACTTGGCTTGATTACAACAAGACCGCTCTCGCGGTCAAGAGCCGACACGTTACCCCAAGTGAGGATTACAAGTCCATTCTTTACGAGGTCGAGGTTTGCCTCGAGTACCTCCTGCTTAAGTTTCTCTAACATATAGTCTATTTTTTTGTAATTTTCAATACATAACCACCAGCGGGTGCCATCTCGGCTGTCATCTTGCGCGACGAAGGCACGGCAACCACCTCGCGAATATAATCCTCGCCCAAGCGGTCGGCATTCGCGCCATCGCGGAACACCTCAGCAACATAGTTGCCCTCGCCGAGAATCTTCGACAAGTCGAGCTCAACCTTGCGAGCCGTCCAATCCGACATAACGCCCACGTACCACGTTCCGCCACTGCGACGTGCCATAGCGATGTAGTCACTGAACTCACTGCCCAACACCACTGTTTCGTCCCAAACGGTTGGGAACTCAGCGATAAACTTGGTGCACTCCGCCTCACGCTCATACAACGACGGCGAGTCGCACAACATTGAGAATGGAGCGAAGTATATTGCATACATTGCCAACTGGCGACAACGAGTACCCTGGCTCATAGGGGCACATTTGCAAGGGTAATAGTTCTTCTGATTTGCATTACGCATTGCACCCTGCGTGTAGTCCATCTGACCTGCCACCATTCGCAAGTATGGAATCTGCATATCGTACTCCACCTGGCTGTAGGTGTTGTGTTTGCGAACAAACTTTGCATTCTCCAAGCCGAGCACGCCCTCGAAGTTGAGAACATTCGGATAGGTGCGTTGCAAGCCCGTAGGTTTGGTACATCCGTGGAAGTCAAGCATCAGCTTATACTTTGCTGCCACCTCGGCAAGTTTATACTGAAAGTCGACCATCACGGCATCGTCGCGATCGAGGAAATCGACCTTGAAGCCCTTGACACCCATCTCGGCAAAGTGACGACAAACATCCTCCTCCTTGCCCTTAACAGCATTGTAGCCTGCCCAAAGAATGATACCTACACCCTTCGAGTTAGCGTGGTCGACGATAGCCTTCAAATCAATCTCGGGGATAATCTGTGTCAGGTCGTTGGCAAACTTCACAGCCCAGCCCTCGTCCATAATCACATACTCGATGCCATACTTTGCAGCGAAATCGACATAGTATTTGTAGGTATCGGTGTTGATACCAGCCTTGAAAGGAACGCCAATCAAGCCCCAGTAGTTCCACCACTCCCAAGCAACCTTGCCTGGCTTAATCCACGAGGTATCCTCCAAGCGCGATGGCGAAGCGAGGCGATAGACCATATCGTTATCGAGCAAAGTGTTTGCATCTTTGGTAATCAATAGAATACGCCACGGAGTTGTGGTCGCAGCCTTGCACTC
>JAZQSN010000027.1:0-5115 GCA_045630065.1 Alistipes sp. | reverse complement strand
CAATAGGATATGAAAAAGGTAATATATATAGCAATGGCTCTGTTGGCCATCTCTTGCACGAAGGAGGCGGAGTTTGACGCCCAAGGTACATTCGAGGCTACCGAGGTGGTGGTATCATCGGAGGCTACGGGCAGAATCCTTAATTTCGACATTGAGGAGGGTATGGCAATAGCAGCCAACCAAGCGGTAGGCACGATAGACAGCCTTCAACTCCATTTGCAGCGCAAGCAACTCGTGGCGCAGCAGTCGGCATTGCTTGCCTCTCGTCCCGATGTGAAGAAGCAGGTGGCGGCGTTGCGTGAGCAGATTGCAAAGCAGAAGACTGAACTGCGTCGTGTGGATAATATGTTGCGTGATGGCGCGGCGACTCAGAAGCAGAAAGACGATATCAAGGCGCAGATAAAGATCTTGGAGGGACAGTTGGAGGCCCAGCTATCAACGCTGGATAAAAATACCTCTACCATCAACGGCAACTCTGTGGTTTTGGAGGCGCAGATAGCCGCCCTTGATGACCGCATCTCAAAGTGTCGCATTATCTCGCCCGTTGGTGGTACCGTGTTGGTCAAGTATGCCGAGGCTGGCGAGTTGGCATCGGCAGGCAAGCCTTTGATGAAGATTGCTGACCTTAAGAATATCTATCTGCGAGCATACTTTACCTCCGATCAACTTGCCAATGTTAAATTAGGCGATGAGGTGAAGGTCGTTGCCGACTTTGGCGGCACGGAGCGATATGACTATACGGGTCGCATTGCGTGGATTTCGTCCGAAAGCGAGTTTACACCAAAGACCATTCAGACAAAGGATTCTCGCGCCAATCTGGTCTATGCCGTGAAGATTGCCGTCGAGAATGATGGCCGATTGAAGATAGGTTTGGCGGGCGAAGTGGTTTTGTAGTATGAGTGCTATTGATGTACACAACCTATCCAAGAGTTACGGCAAGGTGCGGGCACTCGACGGTGTGTCGTTCGCGGTAGAGCATGGCGAATTGTTTGGACTTATCGGCCCTGACGGAGCAGGTAAGACCACGCTTTTTAGACTGCTCACTACGCTCATCAATCCAGATGAGGGCAGTGCTACGGTAGATGGTTTAGATATTGAGAAGGACTACCTCTCTATCCGAAAGCGTGTAGGATATATGCCAGGCCGTTTCTCGCTCTACCCAGATTTGTCGGTCGAGGAGAATCTGCAATTCTTTGCGGCTCTGTTTGGCGTAACTGTTGAAGAATCGTATGACCTTATAGCGCCGATTTACAAGCAGATAGAACCGTTCCGCACCCGCCGGGCTGGGAAACTGTCGGGAGGTATGAAGCAGAAACTTGCCCTGTCGTGTGCCTTGATTCATCGCCCAAGCGTATTGTTTTTGGACGAGCCGACAACGGGTGTTGATGCCGTATCGCGTAGCGAATTCTGGGAAATGCTTGCCGGGTTGAAAGAACGTGGAATGACCATACTCGTATCAACACCATATATGGACGAGGCGAAGCGTTGCGACCGCATAGCACTTTGCAATGAGGGACGTATTTTGGGTATCGACACGCCCACTGGCATTGTGCAGGGCTTTGACAAACCTCTCTATGGTATTAGTGCCAAGAATATGTTTGCCCTGCTGGAAAGAGCACGTCGCGAAGAGGGTGTGGAGGATTGTTATCCCTTTGGCGAAAAGCACCATCTGGTTGCAAGTGCAGGTTTTGACGAAGAGAGATTTAAGGCGGCGCTTGCCGATGTAGAGGGCGTGGAGATAGTGAGCGCAGAGCCTACAATCGAGGATATGTTTATAAAACTGATGAGAAGATGAGCGACGTAGTAATTTCAGTACGCGACCTGACCAAGCGTTTCGGCGACTTTACTGCCGTTGACCGCATCTCGTTTGATGTGCGCCGAGGAGAGATTTTCGGCTTCCTCGGAGCAAACGGAGCGGGCAAGACGACTGCTATGCGTATGCTCTGTGGCTTGAGTTATCCCACATCGGGCAGCGGCACGGTGGCGGGCTATGACGTAATGCTCGAGGGTGAGCAGATTAAACGCCACATAGGCTACATGAGCCAGCGATTTTCGCTCTACAACAACCTTACGGTGTGGGAGAATATACGCTTGTTTGCTGGCATCTACGGCTTATCAAAAAAACAAACCGAGGAGCGTTCCGCGGAGGTGCTTGAGCGCCTGAATTTCTCTTCGGAGCGTAACACTCTGGTTGGCTCTCTGCCACTCGGCTGGAAACAGAAACTTTCGTTTGCCATTGCCACGGTTCACCGCCCCGAGGTGGTCTTTTTGGACGAGCCGACGGGAGGCGTTGATCCCGTAACGCGCCGTCAGTTTTGGGAAATGATATATGAGGCTGCGGAGGGTGGTACGACCATATTTGTCACTACACACTATATGGACGAGGCGGAGTACTGCTCGCGCGTCTCGATTATGGTAGATGGCGAGGTGCGCGCCCTTGATACACCTGCCCGTCTGAAACAACAATTTGCCGCGGAGTCGATGGACGAGGTGTTCCGCACGCTGGCTCGTGGCGCACAAAGAGGAGAGTAAGACTATGAAACAGAACTTTGGCTCATTCGTAAAAAAGGAGTCGTTGCATATACTCCGTGACAAGCGTACGATGTTGGTCGTTATGCTCATCCCCGTAATGCTGATGACCCTCTTCGGCTTTGCCATCTCCACCGAGGTGAATAATATCAATGTGGCGGTTGTCGCTTCGGAGCACACCGATGGGGTGCGTGATGCCGTTGAGCGATTGTCGCATAACGAATACTTTACCTTTAAGGGTTATATCTCGCAAGATGAGATAGACCCTTGTCTGCGCTCAGGCAAGGCGGGTGCTGTTGTGGTCTTTGCCTCGGACTATGACCGTCGTGCCGAGCAAGCGGCTGCAGGCATAGCGACAAAGCCTCTTGTCCAACTCATTGTAGACGCCTCGAATGTCAATACCGCAGGCTCGGCTACGGCCTATCTGCAAAATGTCCTGCTCGGTGCCGCCTCACAGCAGGCTATGTTTGAGACACGAATGCTATTCAACCCGCAGATGCGCTCGGCCTACAACTTTGTGCCAGGTATTATGGGCCTGATTTTTATTCTTGTCTGCGCGATGATGACCTCGGTGTCGATTGTGCGCGAAAAGGAGGTTGGCACTATGGAGGTGCTCCTGGTTTCGCCAGTGCGCCCAGTGAAGATTATCTTCGCCAAGATGATTCCATATTTTGCCATATCGTGCATTGTGCTTGTAACTATCCTGCTTTTGGCGCGATACCTCCTTGAGGTACCGATGTCGGGCGGTGTTGGGGGGATATTTTCACTCTCGTTGCTATATTTGGCATTGTCGCTCTCGCTCGGACTTCTGGTCTCGACTATTGCCACCACGCAGATGGCGGCATTGCTCATCTCGGCTATGGTAATGATGATGCCGATACTGATGTTGTCGGGTATGCTGTTCCCGATAGAGAATCTGCCCGAGTTCTTCCAGGTGGTATCGAATATTGTGCCTGCAAGGTGGTATATTGACGCTGTGAGAAAGATGATGATTCAGGGGCTGCCGCTGGTGGCTGTTTGGAAGAATTGCGTGATTCTGCTCGGTATGACGGTAGCTATTCTCGGCATATCACTCAAAAAGTTTAACGATAAATTAGAGTAACTATGAGAGCATTTGTCGTACTCGTACAGAAAGAGTTTTTGCAGATACGGCGCAACTCGTTTCTGCCTCGGCTCATCATTGCCTTCCCGATACTTGAGATGTTGCTTATGCCGCTCATTATGACTATGGATGTGCGTCAGGTAAATGTGGCTATCGTTGACCTCGACCGCTCGACCACATCGCGTCGCATAGCCTCGCATATCAATGCCTCGGAGTACCTCACTCTCGCCCATACTTCGGCCGAATACCCACTTGCTATGGAGGCTTTGGAGCAGGGAGATGTGGATGTTATTGTGCAGATACCCGACAATTTCGAGCGCGATATGACTGTTGCCACGCCCGAGCGCATCAGCATAACCGCCAATGCCGTCAATGCCATCAAGGGAAGTATGGGTATGCAGTACGTTGTGCAGACCATCGCCCGCACTCTGACTGAACTGCGTAGCGAGAAGAACCCAACCAAGTTGACTGAGTTGGTAACTATCGAGAATCGTTATAACCCCACGCTCAACTACCGCCACTATATGATTCCTGCGCTGATGATTATTCTCTTTATCTTGATTTGCGGTTTTCTGCCAGCGTTGAGTATCGTGGACGAGAAGGAGAGCGGCACCATTGAGCAGATAAATGTAACGCCTATTTCACGTTTTATGTTTATCCTATCTAAACTTGTGGCATATTGGATTATCGGACTGTTTGTCGTCACGGTGGCTATGCTTGTGGCCCGTTTAGTCTATGGTCTTGCCCCAGTAGGCTCTATCGTAGCAATATATTTTGGGGCATTGCTGTTTATCCTTACGATTTCTGGCTTCAGCCTCACCATAGCCAACTTCTCGGAGACAATGCAGCAGACGATGTTTGTGATGTTCTTCTTTATTATGACCTTTATGCTGATGAGTGGTCTGCTCACGCCCATTGATTCAATGCCTGTGTGGGCGCAACGTTTTACGCTCGTGCTGCCGCCACGCTACTTTGTCGAGGTTCTGCGCTCGGTATATTTGAAGGGAACAACAATTGCTGAACTATGGACAAACTACGCGGCACTGGGAGCTTTTGCCCTTATCTTCAATATCCTCGCTGCTCTTACCTACAAGAAACAGGCATGACGAACTGGCGGTAACTTTTCATCTCAAAGCAAAAAGGAGTTAAAGACAGACTCCACCAAATGTGGTGCGGGAAATTTGATAACAAAGGGGCTGGATGGCTTGACAAACTTCTCGGTCTATTGACGCCTATTTGCGATTAGTGACTGCTTTTAGTGATTTTTTCATAAAATATTTCACTTTTTTCTTGACTCGTCCCTAAGGGTATGTATTAACTTTGTGCTCGCTAGCAAAAAAAATCGTACGGTTATGAGTAAAACAACAAGGTTAAAAATAGGAGAGTTCTCGAAGATGATGCAGGTGACGGTGAAGACCTTGCGCCACTATGAGCAGAGAGGATTGCTCACTCCAGATGAAGTGGATGAGTGGACAGGATACCGA
>JAZQSN010000026.1:0-3799 GCA_045630065.1 Alistipes sp. | reverse complement strand
ACAACCCCTAATCAGATAACAAATAAAAAATCATATTATGGATATCAAACTTGAAAAGAAAAAAGGATGGCGTGCCATCTTTCAGAAGAAGAACCTTGTGTGGGTTGGTGTTGCAGCCCTTGTGCTCTTTATCGGCTGGCTACTATTTCGTGACAACTCATCGACCTTGCGTGTAGATGCACAGCTGCTGAATGTTGCCACCGTCGAGCAGGGCGAGTTTAACGACTATGTGCGCCTGACGGGTAGCGTTCAGCCGATGACTACCGTGCAGCTCTCGCCCCTCGAATCGGGCGTGGTGGAGCGTATCGTTGCCGAGGAGGGAACGCAAGTTAAGCGTGGCGATGTGATTCTTGAGATGTCGAACAACTCTCTTTCTATGCAGATTTTGCAGTCGGAGGCCGACCTTGCCGAGAAGCAGAATATCTTGCGTAACACAATGATTTCGATGGAGCAGGAGCGTCTGGCTCTGCGTCAGGAGAAGCTACAACTCGACTTGGAGGTGTCGCGATTAAAGCGTACCTTTGAGCAGAATCAGAGCCTCTATAACGACAAATTGTTGGCTCGTGAGGATTATTTGCGCTCAAAGGAGGATTATGAACTTGCTGTTGGCAGACGCAATTTGGTTTTAGAGCGTCAGCGTCAGGACTCGCTCTATCGCTCATCGCAGGTAACACAGATGGAGGAGAGCCTCCGCTCGATGCAGCTCAATATGGAGCTTATCCGCCAGCGTGTGGATAACCTCAAGGTTAAGGCTCCTATCGATGGCGAGGTGGGTATGTTGGATGCCGTTCTTGGTCAGTCGTTGCAGCAGGGCGCAAATATCGGTCAGGTGAACGACCTTACCACCTACAAGGTGCAGGCGCAAGTGGATGAGCACTATATCGACCGCGTAACAACGGGTCTTGTGGCATCGTTCGAGCGTCAGGATACGAAATACGAGATGCAGTTGAGAAAGGTCTATCCCGAGGTTAGAAATGGTCAGTTTAAGGCGGATTTCCGCTTTGTGGGCGATGCTCCCGAGAATATCCGTAGCGGTCAGACTTACTACCTCAACTTGCAGTTGGGCGAGGCTGCCGAGGCAATCTTGATACCTCGCGGTTCGTTCTATCAGGCAACAGGCGGCAAGTGGATATATGTCCTTGACGCTACGGGCGAGAAGGCATACCGCCGTGAGATTCGCATCGGCAGACAGAATCCGCAGTATTATGAGGTTATCGAGGGCTTGCAACCTGGCGAAAAAGTTATAACTTCGTCGTACGATAATTTCGGAGAGAATGAAGTATTGATACTAAACAAATAGAGAACTTAAAGAGTTTAAGGAGATTAGGAAATTTAGTGATTCTTCTCCCTAAACTCATTAAACTCCCTAATTTCACTAAACTCACTATTAAAACAACTTACAACTATGTATATCAGAAATTTTCTAACCCTGCTTCGCCGTTACACCGCATCGTCGGTGCTGAACATTGTGGGTATGGCAGTAGCCTTTGCAGCGGTATATCTTATCGCCGTGCAGGTAAAGTTTGACCTATCGTACAATCGTGTAATCAAAAACTCGGAGCGTATCTATCGTTTGGAGTACCCGGGCTGGGATAACGAGATGAATCGTTGGGATATTTGGTGGAATCGGCAATATCCTGATAAACTGGCCGCCATCTGCCCCGAAGTTGAGGCCGCCGGCTCGATTGGTGTAATGCCCCATTCGAGGTATCAAGATGAATACTCTATAAAGCGTAATGCTACTATCGAGAATTTTACAATCAGCGTGGCTGGTGCCGAACCCGAAGGCTTGGCTGTCTTCCCATTTGAGATGTTGGCGGGTCGATTGGAGGACTTGAAGACCGAGGACGATTTGATAATCTCGGAATCGACAGCCAAGCGATTCAATCTGTCTGTTGGCGATGGTCTATACTATGGTCGCGGAGCTCAAAACGGTGCTATCCGTACCGTTGTAGCCATCTATAAGGATTTCCCCAAGCCTTCATCTCTCTCAATGCCTATGGGCTATGTGCTTTTGGAGCCGCAAGAGCAGACCTCAGAGAACGATTGGCAAGACACCTACTACATCCGCTTGCAGAAGGGGGCCGATGTCGAGGAGATTGAGCAACGTATGGCACAGTTTGTCGTCGATGAAGGTCGCAAAAACGGTCTCTCGGAGGAGGAGTTAAAATTAGATATGGCTCGTGTAACACCTCGCCTAACGCCCATCAACGAACTATACTTTATCGATGATGCTCCGGTTGAGGGTTATCGTGGTAGCCGCACCACAACCTATACGCTGATTGCCATTGCGGTACTGATTCTTGTTATCTCGTTTATCAACTTTGTAAACTTCTTCTTCGCGCTGATTCCAAGCCGAATCCGTGCCGTCAATAATTACAAGATTTTCGGTGCTCCGACTTGGAAACTGCGCCTTAACTTCCTCTTTGAGACCGTAGGCTTGATTCTCGTATCGTTATTTGTGGCTACTATTATTGTGATACTTTTTGCCGATACGCCACTTAAAGAGTATATCTCGACCTCGGTCGCTATCAACGATAATTGGTTGCTGGCAGGCGCTATCGCTTTGGGCGTGATTCTCTTTGGCGTGGTGGTATCGTTATATCCTGCGTGGTATATCACCAAGTTCTCACCCGCATTTGTTATCAAGGGTGATTTCTCGGCATCAAAGTCCGGTCGCATCTTGCGTTATACGCTTGTGGGTGTGCAGTACACAATCTCTATTGCTCTGATTATATGTTCGATATTTGTATATCGTCAGCATCAATATATGCTCTCGTGCAATATGGGCTTCGACCGTGAGAATCTCCTCTCGGTGGAGGTGCCTTGGGAAGCTGTCAACCCTGATGTCGAAGGCTATCAATTGGACTACACCAAACGCGACATTCTTCTTGATCGACTTACTCAAAATCCGCAAATCAAAGGCGTGGCATTTGGCGATATTCAGTTGGTGAGCAATGCCGAGGGTGCTTGGTCAAGACCATTGGATGGCGGCGACCCTGTTTCATTTATGATTCACGGCGTGTCGTGGAACTTTTTGAAGGTGATGGGTATTGAGATTGTCGAGGGTCGTGATTTTCTCCCATCAGACGAAGATACCGATACGGGGGCAATGATTTTCAATCAGACATCTGTCGAAAAATATGGGCTCACATTAGAGAGTAAAATCCCGGGGCATGTTCACAGCCTGTATGCCAACATAGTAGGCTTTTGCAAGGACTTCAA
Source organism: Alistipes sp. (assembly GCA_045630065.1). Taxonomy (GTDB): domain Bacteria; phylum Bacteroidota; class Bacteroidia; order Bacteroidales; family Rikenellaceae; genus Alistipes. The sequence goes on along the minus strand of JAZQSN010000026.1, from coordinate 574 downwards.
TTTCAAACCGGCCAACCGAAACATCGAGCCTTTTGCCTTTATCGTTCATGGTCACTATGGTTGGAGTATGCCACGCCACACCTATATCCGCACTGTAGCTGGAGCCGACATTGCTGAGGTGAGAAAATTTGTGTTCGACACACTGATGGAGATAGCCCCCAATGCCGATCCCGAAAAAATCAAGATACAGTTCTTCGAGCAGGAGTTGGAGTTACTCTATCAGGTAGAGGATAAACTCTCGACACTCGTTACTTTGTTCTCGTTCCTCTCGATTGTAATTTCGATTATCGGCGTGTTTGGCTTGGTGTTGTTCGAGACGCAGTATCGCCGCCGCGAGATAGGTATCCGTCGTGTGCACGGAGCATCTGTTGGCGAGATACTCAGCCTCTTCAACCGCAAGTATCTCTACATCGTGGCCGCGTGCTCGGCAGTGGCTATCCCCGTAAGCTACTACAACATTGACCAATGGATGCAGCAGTATGTCTATCGTACACCGATGTCGTGGTGGGTATATGCCTTGGCGGTGGGGGTAATCCTCGTGATTACCATCGTTACCGTTTCGCTCCGTTCGTGG
>JAZQSN010000025.1:0-12475 GCA_045630065.1 Alistipes sp. | reverse complement strand
CGGGCAGCGGCAATGTGCTCTCAACGGCCTGTTTGATGCGGCGCTGTAGCTCCGAGAGGGTGATATGCTGAGTGGTCGGTGTCATAACAATTTTTCCAATATACAAATATAATAATATTTTTGTAAGTGTTATAGGTGTTATAAGTATAATAGGAGATTTTCCATCGTGTCTATAACACTCATAGCACCTATAATACCTATATTCAACAAAAAAGGACTACCCTTGTGAGGTAGTCCCTAATATTCTATTTTGACAAACGCGTTTAACCCAACTCGCTCTCCTTGAGTCGCTCGGCGTTCTCCGCAACGATAAGCTGATCGATGCAACCCTGAATATCGCCATCCATAAATGCCGAGAGGTTGTAGATAGTGTAGTTGATACGGTGGTCGGTGATACGGCCCTGGGGATAGTTGTAGGTACGAATCTTTGCCGAACGGTCGCCCGTAGATACCATCGTCTTACGCTTTGATCCAATCTCGTCTAGATACTTCGAGTACTCGAGGTTGAACACACGCGTACGCAACTCCTCGAAAGCCTTGTCGAAGTTCTTGAGCTGCGACTTCTGGTCCTGACACTGCACGACGATACCTGTGGGGATGTGCGTAAGGCGGATAGCCGAGTAGGTAGTATTCACCGACTGACCACCGGGGCCTGAAGCACAGAAGATATCCTTACGAATGTCGTTCATCGAGATCTCAACATCGAACTCCTCCGCCTCGGGCAATACGGCCACCGACGCTGCCGAGGTATGCACACGACCCTGAGTCTCGGTCTGGGGCACGCGCTGCACGCGGTGTACGCCCGACTCATATTTCAAGGTACCATATACGCTCTGGCCTGTAACCTTGAGCACAACCTCCTTATAACCGCCTGCCGTACCGTCAGAGAACGATGTGATCTCGTAGCGCCAGCCCTTCGACTCGATATACTTGGTGTACATTCTGAGCAGGTCGCCAGCGAAGATAGCTGCCTCGTCGCCACCTGTACCACCGCGAATCTCGAGGATAGCGTTCTTGTCGTCCTGCGGATCCTTCGGGATGAGCAGAAGCTTGATCTCCTCCTCCATCTTCTCGAGTGCAGGCTCCAGCTCCGAGATCTCCATACGCGCCATCTCGCGCATCTCCTCGTCCTTGTCGTTAGCCAAAATATCCTTCGCCTCGGCCAGGTTGGCTGTGGCGGTGCGGAAGCGCTCCGAGGTCTCGATGATGGGCTCCAACTCCTTGTACTCCTTGGTGAGCTGAATGAACTGCTTCACATCGGCAATCACTTCGGGGTCGGTGAGCTTCTGACCAATCTCCTCGTATTTGAGTTTAAGTCCGTCCAAGCGGATAAGTATTGAATTGTCTGCCATAAGGTTTTGCAATTTTTTTGCAAAGATATAAAAAATATCGGAACTACACGCTCTGCGCCCCCTTTGCACCGAGCAAAGTGGATAAAAAAAGGGGCAGAAGTGTAGTTTTTTTGTGCGTTTTGGCAACTAATTTAGTAAATGAGACAACAAAGATTGAATAAGGGGAGAAAATTTTTGTATATTTGTTAATCGTAAGGGTGCCGACGCACCTACAAAACCGAAAAAATAGTGATACTATGGAAGAGATAAAGAATGAGATGGAGAAGACCTCGACTCCCGCGGTGGAGAGTACACCCGCAGTTGAGGCAGCAGAGAGCGTAAAGAGTAGCACCGAGGCGGCTGAGAACACAGCCAAAGCACAGCCCGCAGCACAGCCCAAGCGCAAAGCTTCGAAGAAGGATTCGATGTCGTTTGGCAAGGCATTCCTGGCGGCGCTGCTGGCCGTGGTGGTGGGTAGTGCGGTGACATTCCTACTGTGGATGTCAATCTTCTCGGGCATTTCGGCTATGTTTGCGCCGAGCGTAAAGAACATTCCCGAGCAGGGTATTCTGCACATCGATATGGGCGAGAACCTGGTGGATGCACCCTCGAACGACCCGATGGGTGGATTCGATATCATGTCGATGACACAGGTAAGCACGCTTACTATCTACGACGCACTGCGTGCCGTGGAGAGTGCCGCCACCGATGAGCGCATCGAGGGTATTTACATTAATATGACAGGCACAGGCACAGCCGATATGACTCTTCTGGAGGAGTTGCGTGCCGCCATCGAGCTCTTCAAGCAGAGCGGCAAGTGGGTTGTGGCCTACAACGAGACCTACTCGCAGGGTGGCTACTACCTGGCATCGGTTGCCGACAAGGTATATATTCAGCCCGAGGGTTCGTTCGACTGGTCGGGTTTGATGATGAACACAATGTTCTACAAGGGCCTTATCGACAAGTTGGGTATCGACGTTGATATCCTGCGTCCTACGGCCTGCAAGTATAAGAGTGCTGTGGAGCCCTACTTCCTGGACAAGATGTCGGATGCCAACCGCCAGCAGATGCAGGAGTTGGTTGACCAGATGTGGGGTGCGTTGGTTAATGGTGTGGCCACGTCACGTGGCATCTCGCCCGCCGAGCTCAACCGCCTGGCCGACGAGTTGGCCGTAACACTCCCCTCGGAGGCTCTCGAGCATAAACTGGTCGATGGTCTTATGTATGCCGACCAGATGGAGAAGCTCTTCGCCGAGGAGTATGGCATCGAGGAGCCCGAGTTTATCACCCTGGGCGACTATGCATCATCATTGGTGGCTGACCCCAAGCGTGCCTCGGCACCCAAGGTGGCTATCGTATATGCCAACGGCGAGGTGATTGACGGCAGTGGCTCGGACGACAACATCTACGGCTATACCCTTTCGCAGACACTGCGCGAGGTGGCCGAGGATGATGATATTGCATCGGTAGTATTGCGTGTGAACTCACCCGGAGGTAGCGCCTTGGCATCAGACCTCATCTGGCGCGAGGTGGAGAACCTGAAGGCTAAGAAGCCCGTAATCGTGTCGATGGGTGGCTACGCCGCATCGGGCGGTTACTATATCTCGGCACCTGCCGACGCCATCGTGGCCAACCGCACAACGCTCACCGGCTCGATTGGTGTGTTTGGTATGATTCCCAGCTTTGGCGACGCACTGGAGGATAAGGTGGGCATTACCGTTGATGGCGTTAAGTCGAACACCAACGCAGGTTTGGGCAACGGATTCTCGGCGCTCAACCAGACTCAGCATAATGCAATGATGCGCAGCGTTGACCGCGTGTATGAGCGTTTCACATCGCTCGTGGCCGAGGGCCGTAACCTCACCATCGAGCGCGTGCTGGAGATTGCCGAGGGCCGTGTATGGTCGGGCGAGCAGGCACAGAAGATTGGCTTGGTGGATACTTGCGGCGGCTTGAAGTCGGCTATCGCAATTGCTATCGACAAGGCCGAGATGGGCGACAACTATCAGATTGTTGAGATTACCAGCGAGCCCGAGGGTTGGATGGCAATCTTCAACTCGCTCAACGTGAAGGTACGTCAGGCGATGACCGCACGCTCGGAGCTCGGCACACTCTACAATGAGTACCACCGTCTGGAGCAGATGCTCTCGAAGGAGAATGTATGGGCTTTGTGTCCCTACGTTTTTAAGTTCTAACGAACAGAAATATAGGCCGCAAGGCAAAAGATAAGAAATTTGAGGCATAGACAACGAATGGTAGAAAAACTTCAATACAATCAACCTAAAACCGTTTAAGCATTAAATTTTCGGGAGAAGAGGGGCACAACTGCGATAGTTGCGCCCTTTTTCCATTATTTTTTACTATCTTTGCCCTTTAGAGGCGTGCGCGCGCAAGGGCGCGGGTGCGACACTACCCTAGAGAAGACAAAAAATACAAAAACGATAAACAATGGAGTACAATTTCAAAGAGATCGAAACCAAGTGGCAAAAACTTTGGCAGGATCGCAAAACCTACCGCGTAGAGGTTGACCCCTCACGCCCCAAATTCTATGTCCTCGATATGTTCCCCTACCCCTCGGGAGCAGGTCTTCACGTAGGCCACCCGTTGGGTTATATCGCATCGGATATCTACTCGCGCTACAAGCGTCTGTGCGGCTTCAACGTATTGCACCCGATGGGTTACGATGCCTTCGGTCTGCCGGCCGAGCAGTATGCTATTCAGACAGGTCAGCACCCCGCCGTAACCACCGAGCAGAACATCAACCGCTACCGCGAGCAGTTGGACAAGATTGGTTTCTGCTACGACTGGGACCGTGAGGTACGCACCTGCGAGCCCGAGTACTACAAGTGGACTCAGTGGGCATTCTTGAAGATGTACGACCACTTCTACTGCAACGCTTGCCAGAAGGCCGTGCCCATCAAGGATCTTGTGGCTCACTTCGCCCAGAAGGGCACCGAGGGCCTGGACGTGGCTTGCACGACGCCCCTTACATTCACTGCCGAGCAGTGGAACGCCTACTCAGAGCAGGAGCGTGAGCAGGTATTGCAGAACTATCGTCTGGCATATCGTGCCGACACTATGGTGAACTGGTGCCCCCAGTTGGGAACCGTTTTGGCCAACGACGAGGTGAAGGATGGCCTCTCGGTTCGTGGTGGCTTCCCCGTTGAGCAGAAGCGAATGAAGCAGTGGTCACTGCGCGTTACAGCCTACGCACAGCGTATGCTCGACGGTCTGGATTCACTCGAGTGGAGCGACTCACTCAAAGAGATTCAGCGCAACTGGATTGGTCGCTCGGTAGGTCCTCAGGTATTCTTCGACGTGAAGGATTCGGAGCGCAAGCTCGAGATTTTCACAACTCGTCCCGACACTATCTTTGGTGTTACCTTTATGGTCATCGCACCCGAGCACGAGTGGGTTGAGGAGCTCACTACAGAGGAGAACCGTGCTGCCGTTGAGGAGTATATCGCCCAGACCAAGAAGCGTTCGGAGCGTGAGCGTATTGCCGAGACACGCCGTGTGAGCGGTGTTCAGACAGGCTCTTACGCCATCAACCCCTTCACAGGCAAGGCTATTCCCATCTATATTTCGGATTATGTATTGGCTGGCTACGGAACAGGTGCTATTATGGCCGTTCCTGCGCACGACTCGCGCGACTACGCCTTTGCTCGCCACTTCGGCCTCGACATCGTGCCCGTGGTTGAGGGTGGTAACATCGAGGTGGAGTCATACGACGCCAAGTCGGGTAAGATGATTAACTCGGACTTCCTCACTGGCAAGGATGTTACGGAGGCTATCCCCGCAATGTTCGACGAGGTGGAGAAGCGAGGCTTGGGTAAGAAGCTTATCAACTACCGTCTGCGTGACGCTATCTTCTCACGTCAGCGTTACTGGGGCGAGCCCTTCCCCGTATATTACAAGGGCGATACAGCATATCCTCTGCCCGAGGATAAGTTGCCGTTGGAGTTGCCCCCCATCGAGAACTTCGGTCCCACCGAGCAGGGTGAGCCCCCCTTGGCACGCGTAGCCGACTGGGCTTATGAGGGTAATCAGTTGGAGCTCTCGACTATGCCAGGCTTTGCTGGTTCGTCGGCTTACTTCCTGCGATATATGGATCCCCGCAATCAGGAGGCACTCGTATCGAAGGAGGCAAACGACTACTGGCGCAATGTTGACCTCTACATCGGTGGTATCGAGCACGCTACGGGTCACCTGATGTACTCGCGTTTCTGGAATATGTTCCTCTACGACTTGGGTTATGTGTGCGAGTCGGAGCCCTTCAAGAAGCTGGTTAACCAGGGTATGATTCAGGGCCGCTCGAACTTCGTTTACCGTGTTGTAGGTACAAATAAGTTCGTATCGCTCGGCCTTAAGGGCGACTACGAGACACAGGAGATTCACGTCGATGTAAATATCGTGAAGAACGACCAGCTCGACCTGGAGGCCTTCCGCGCTTGGCGCCCCGAGTTTAAGGATGCAGAGTTTATCCTTGAGGATGGCAAGTATGTATGCGGCTGGGCTATCGAGAAGATGTCGAAGTCGATGTTCAACGTGGTAAACCCCGACAACATCGTGGAGAACTACGGTGCCGACACACTGCGTATGTACGAGATGTTCTTGGGTCCCCTGGAGCAGTCGAAGCCTTGGGATACAAACGGTATTGACGGTGTACACATGTTCCTGCGTAAGTTCTGGCGTCTCTACTTCGACCGCGAGGGCGCCTTTGCTCTTCCCGACGAGGCTGCTACACCTGCCGAGCTGAAGACCCTGCACAAGACCATCAAGAAGATTCGTGAGGATATCGAGAATTTTTCATTTAATACCTCTATTTCGGCCTTTATGATTTGTCTTAATGAGCTCGGCGCTTGCCACAAGCGTGAGGTATTGGAGCCACTTACAATCCTCATCGCTCCCTTCGCACCTCACATTGCCGAGGAGTTGTGGGCAGCTATGGGCCACGAGGAGTCAATCTTCGACGCCTCATACCCCACATTCGACGAGAAGCACCTCGTTGAGAGCTCGTTCGAGTACCCCGTGATGGTGAACGGCAAGTTGCGCTTCAAGCAGACCTACGCTCTGGATATGGGTCCTGCCGAGATTCAGGCCGACATCGTAACCACCGAGGGCGCACAGAAGTGGCTCGAGGGCAAGGCTCCCAAGAAGATTATCGTAGTAAAGGGTAAAATTATTAATATCGTAATGTAATGAAACGACTCCTAACCATTATGCTCTTATCGCTTATGACACTCAGCGCACAAGCACAGAAGGTGGTCAAGTTGTGGGACAACACCACAGCTCCCCACTCAAGCGGCCTCACTGGTCCCGAGAAGGACGAGGGACAGGTACGCTACTCAAACACCACAGAGGCCGTACTCTACATCTTCGAGGCAAAGAAGAAGGTGGCTACAGGTCAGGCCGTGGTTATATGCCCGGGTGGCGGTTACTTCCTCGCGTCGATGGGTCACGAGGGTCTGGACTATGGCAAGTGGCTGGCGGAGAATGGAGTGACGGCAGCGGTACTCAAGTACCGTATGCCCAACCACGTACCGCAGGTGCCTATGGAGGATGCCGCCGAGGCATTGCGATATATGAAGGAGGAGTACAAGGCCAAGACACCCATCACACAGCTCGGCATTATGGGCTTCTCGGCTGGTGGTCACCTGGCGGCATCGACAGCCGTGGGCGTATTGAAGGCCAATGGCGATACATCGGCTCGCGCAGCCTTGCGTCCCGACTTTGCCGTGTTGTTCTACCCTGTGATTACCTCTGACGAGTTGTTCACACACAAGGGTACATACAACAACCTGCTGGGCGAGGATCGCACCGAAGAGCTCTCACGCGCGTGGTGTCCGCTCTACGTTGCGGGCGAGGATGCACCCCCTGCGCTGATGATTCTCTCGGACGACGACAAGACCGTACCCTCGCAGAACAGCACCCTCTTCTACAACAAGCTCAAGGAGCTTGGCAAGGAGGCTTCGATAAACATCTACCCCACGGGAGGCCACGGCTGGGGCTTCCGCGACTCGTTGCCCTACAAGGCACAGTGGCAGCAGACTCTGCTGCAGTGGCTGGAGAGTGTGAGAGAGTAAAATAAGAAAGGTTGCCTTGGCGGGCAACCTTTTTTTTATGAGTGTTACAGGAGTTGTGTTTATAACCCCTCTCTTTTTTACAACTGCTCAATCACCTTGTCGACATCCTCAGAGAGTGTTGCCCACGATGTGGCAAGTCGAACTACAAGGCGTCCATCAGCAGTACGCTCCCACTCCGAGAAGGTGGTGATGGTACGCAGATGAGCCTCCTGCTCGGCCGAGAGTGCCACGAAGACCTGATTGGTGGGCGACTCGGCAAATATCTCATAACCCTTCGCGCGGAATGCCTCCCTAAGGCGCGATGCAAGCTCGACAGCGTGGCGTGCTATATTTATATATAGGTCATCGGTAAAGAGCACATCGAACTGCAAGCCGAGCATACGTCCCTTGGCCAGCAGGGCACCCTGCTGCTTGATGATGGTGAAGAAGTGAGGCACCAAGCCCTTGCGCATAACCACAGCCTCGCCAAACATAGCTCCGCACTTTGTGCCGCCAATGTAGAATACATCGCACAGGCGAGCCAGATCCTTGAGCGTAACATCGGTCGTGGGCGATGCCAGAGCATAGCCCATACGTGCGCCATCGACAAAGAGGGGAATCTCCCACTTGCGACACACTTTAGAGATAGCCTCCAGCTCCGCGAGAGTGTAGAGTGTGCCGTACTCGGTAGGCTGCGATATGTATACCATACCCGGCCACACCATATGGTCCCACGCCTCGTCGGCACGGAAGGCCTTGATATACTCGTCGATAGATGCTGCCGTGAGCTTGCCATCGACGGCAGGGATGGTGAGCACCTTGTGGCCTGACGACTCGATAGCGCCAGCCTCGTGCAGTGCAATGTGGCCCGTAGTGGCAGCGATAACACCCTCGTAGGGGCGGAGCAGCGCCTTGATTACGGTGGCGTTGGTCTGCGTGCCACCAATCAAAAGATGCACCTCGCCCTGGTCCTGAGTAAGACCGCAAGCCTCAAGAATCTTCTCACGTGCCGAAGCACAATATTCGTCCACACCGTAGCCTACGGTTTTCTCCATATTGGTACGCACCAATGCCTCCAGAATTAGAGGATGCGCGCCCTCCATGTAATCACAATCAAAATGCTGCATAGTAGTAAATATTTCTTTATCTCTTTTATCTTATTAGGTTTATCACACTGCCCTCTGATGGCGGAACATCATCCTTGCCTACGCCCCACTCCTTGTTGGGACGGTCGCCCATAACAAACTCCAATGTGCCACCCGCGAGGATATCCTCGTGCGAGAAGTAGGTCTTCGTGTAGGGCTGGCCGTTGAGCGTAGCCGACTGGATATATTTGTTGTCGGCCGAGTTGTTCTTCGCAACTACGGTGAAGGTATTACCATTCTCGAGGTTGATCGAGACCTTGTCGAAGATGGGTGAGCCGATAACGTAGTAGGGAAGGCCCGCCGTAACGGGGTAGAAGCCCATAGCCGAGAAGACGTAGAAGGCCGACATACCGCCGCCATCCTCGTCGCCACAGATACCCATCAGGTCGTTGCGGAACCACGACTCCATAAGCATACGGATGCGCTTCTGCGTCTTCCACGGCGCACCGGCGTAGTTGTAGAGGTAGGGAATGTGGCAACTCGGCTCGTTACCCATCACAAACTGACCCACATTACCCGTCGAGTCGGGCAACTTAGAGTAGTACTGCCACTTCGAGAGGCCCAGAGGCTCGTTGTAGAGCTGGTCGAGCTTCTCGATGAAGCGCTCCTCGCTACCGAACAACGCCACCAAATCGCCTATGTTGTGATGCACGTCCCAGATGTAAGTCCAGGCATTATTCTCGTCGTAGTAGGCGCGAGCACCCAGACCGCCCGAGAAGACATAGTCGAAGGGCTGGATGAACTCGCCCTTCACATCCTTTGGATGGAAGAAGCCTGTCTCGGCATTGAAGAGGTTGCGGTAGTTAAAACTGCGCTGCAGGTGGAAGTTATAATCCTCAGTGCGACCGAGTTCTTTGGCAAGCTGTGCTATGCACCAGTCGTCGTACGATGCGGCAAGGGTTACGGCCACGGCCTGACGGTTCTCGAAGCCCATAGCCTCCTTGACGGTCTCCTTCTCGCCCTCGCGTAAAGCGGGGAACCAGCCATTCTGGTGGTAGAACTTGTCGAGCTCGGTGGCGGGAGCCAGCACCCACGGAATCATAGTCTCGTTGAGCACGGTGTGGTGCATACCCTCAAAGGCGCCCTCGACGTCGAACTCGATACCCTTGGCCAGAGCATCGGCAAAGATGGCTGCGGCGTGGTTGCCGTTCATACGGTGCGAGTCGCCATACACGGCGGGGAAGGTGGGCATCCAGCCCGCCTCGCGGTACATTCTAACGTATGAGTTCATCTTCTCGCCCTCGGTAGTAGGGTTGATGATGCAGTGCAGAGGGTGCAGTGCCTGATAGGTGTCCCACACCCAGTCGTCGGTCCAGAAGGCCTCGCCCCCATCGTCGTGAATCTGCTTATCGAAGGGACCACGGTAGCGACCCTCCTCCGAAATGTTGATCATACGCTCGTGAGTGCGGAAAAGAGCCGTATAAAATGCCGTACGCTGATCCTCCGTTCCACCCTCGACCTCGATCTTGCCCAGAGCCTCGTTCCACGCCTTGCGGCCAGCGAGAACTGTAGCCTCGATATCGAAGGCGGGAATCTCATTATTTACGTGGCGCTCGGCCTGCGCGTAGTCGATATATGAAACACCGTAGCGGAGCGTAACCTTCTCCACCTCGGGGGCAAACTGCGCATAGCGCACAGCATCGCCATCCTTACCACTGAAGGCTGTGGGCATCTGGTCGAACTCCAGATAGAAGTAGTGCGGTGTGTCGTAGTAGGTGTCGTAGCCCCACATACGGTTGCCCTCGGCAAAAATCTCACCCTTGTTAAGGCTCTGCAACAGGATGAAGCGGTTGCCAGCCTCCTCGAACTGACAGCTCATAATGGCCGAGTGCTCGGCAGGGGCGTAGTCCAGTGCGATGGCAAAGTCGTCGAGATAGACCGAGTAGCGCACAGGCGAGGTCTTCTCGTGGTCGTAGCGATAGCGGAACGAGGCATCGACAACCGAGGCTTCGCCACTGAAGGGCTTAATCATCGTAACCGAGCCCTGACGGTGCGAGGGCACATTCATAGGCACACCACCTGTGCGATCGGTGGTGAACTCGTTATGGTCGGGGTTCATACGCAGCATCGCGTTGGGCAGCTGGCTTGTGGGATAGGTAGGAACCAGAAGATGCGAAATGTTACCGATGCGGTTGTTTACATAATCGACAACCTCACGCTGCTGCGTTGTCTGACAAGCCACAGCGCACAACGCTACAAGAGCAATAAAAAGTCGTTTCATTCGGGTTGGTTTTTATACGTTATGTGGGTGTCCAATAAGTTTTGGAACACCCACATTTTTCTCTCAAGAGTATAGATTCTATTAGTAGCTTCGAGCGAACAATACGCGGCACTTCGAAGGCTTGCCAGTGAAGATACACTTGCCCTCCTCCTCTTTGGCGTCGATAGGAATACAGCGGATTGTAGCCTTTGTAGCCTCCTTGATAGCCACCTCGGTCTCGGGAGTGCCATCCCAGTGAGCCGATACGAAGCCACCCTTGGTATCGAGTACCTCCTGGAACTCCTCCCAGGTATCGACCTCGGTAATCATCGAGTTGCGATAGTCGAGTGCCTTCTTGAAGATGTTCTGCTGAATCTCGTCGAGAAGCGCTACTACGCGATCTACGAGGCCCTCCTGCGGAACAACCTCCTTTGAAAGAGTATCACGGCGAGCGAGCTCGATAGTGCCGTTCTGCAAGTCACGGGGACCGAGTGCCAGACGCACGGGCACACCCTTGAGCCCATGCTCGGCAAACCTAAAGCCCGAACGCACGTTGTCGCGAGCGTCAACCTTAACCGATACTCCGCGCTTACGAAGTTCTGTGGCAATCTCCTCCATTTTCTCGGTCATCTCGCGGAGCTGCTCCTCGCCCTTGTAGATGGGCACCATAGCAACCTGAATGGGAGCGAGCTTGGGAGGAAGCACAAGACCGTTGTTGTCAGAGTGAGCCATAATCAAAGCACCCATCAAGCGGGTTGAAACACCCCACGATGTTGCCCAAACGTACTCCTGCTTGCCCTCCTTGGTGGTGTAGGTTACGTCGAATGCCTTGGCGAAGTTCTGACCGAGGAAGTGCGATGTACCGCTCTGCAGAGCCTTGCCGTCCTGCATCAGTGCCTCGATGGTGAGGGTATCCTCAGCACCTGCGAAGCGCTCGTTGGGCGACTTGTGACCTACGATAACGGGCACACCCATCCAATTCTGAGCGAAGTCCTGATATACGCGAATCATACGCTCTGCCTCCTCGATAGCCTCCTCGCGTGTAGCGTGAGCGGTGTGACCCTCCTGCCATAGGAACTCGGCGGTGCGAAGGAAGAGGCGAGTACGCATCTCCCAACGAACTACGTTAGCCCACTGGTTGCAGAGGATGGGCAGGTCGCGGTATGATGTAATCCAATTCTTGTATGTGTTCCAGATGATGGTCTCCGATGTGGGACGCACGATGAGCTCCTCCTCCAAACGAGCCGAGGGGTCAACAACAACACCCTCGCCACGGGGGCTATTCATCAGGCGGTAGTGCGTAACCACGGCACACTCCTTGGCAAAGCCCTCGACGTGAGAGGCCTCGCGAGAGAAGAATGACTTGGGGATAAAGAGAGGGAAGTAAGCATTCTCGTGACCCGTAGCCTTGAACATATCGTCCAGAGCACGCTGCATCTTCTCCCAGATAGAGTAACCGTAGGGCTTGATAACCATACAGCCACGCACAGCCGAATTCTCGGCCAAACCAGCCTTTACGACCAATTCGTTATACCACTTCGAGTAGTTATCCTCGACTTTGGTTAGATCTTTAAGTTCTACTGCCATATCTTTTATATTTCGATTTTTTGCTATACTGCGGGCCAAAAAAATGGACACTCTTGTACTAAAGTACAAAAGTAACCATTTTTTGTTTATCGTGCGCTATATCAGCCGATTTTTTCGTGAATAAGTTGCTCTGTGGCGCAGTATGCG
>JAZQSN010000024.1:0-22570 GCA_045630065.1 Alistipes sp. | reverse complement strand
TCCGACTTAACGAACAACAGTTTTTACTGCTGCTCGTCTAAACAGAGCGGTAAGCGGGACTCGAAACTCGTGCAAGCACGAGTAGCCGTGATTTATATTGACACCCCCAACCCCTGAAAGGGGCGACGAGGGTCACGGGTTCTCGCATCATCAACAAAAAAAAGCAGAGCATGGGATACACCCTACTCTGCTTTTTTGAGCGGTAAGCGGGACTCGAACCCGTGACCCTCGGCTTGGGAAGCCGATGCTCTACCAACTGAGCTACTACCGCATGTTGTCGGTCCGACAAGGGGTGTGACCGCAAGACAAAATTACTAAAAATATGTCAATTCCAATCGTGCGAAAAGAAACATAAATAAAATTATAGGTGCGTTAAATCCTTTTTCGTCATTTTGCGTCTTATATTTGAAAACGCGTTTTCGGTCATATAAGCATTACCCAACACAAGACAATGAGAAACTAACAAATCTATGAACTTAATAAAACCTTCCGTAAATAACTCTTTCACGCGGGTCGAAGCGGTGTTTACAGCGGAGCTTAAGTCGCTGTATTGCTATGCCTGCTACCGTATGGGGGCGCGAGAGGAGGCTCAGGATGTAATTCAGGAGTTATATCTCAAACTGCACAAGCAAGGATTAAGCAGAGTGAAAAATGTGCGTTGCTATCTCTACCGAGCCCTATCGAATAGCTGTACGCAACTTTTGCGTGAGCGGCGTCGCGTAGAGTATGTGGATGTAACATCGCTCCGAGACTTAAAAGCCGAGGATATTACACCGTCCAACTTTGACGAGGAGCAGGCTATGATAGCACGGTTGCTGGCCACACTGCCCGACGAGCAGAGCGAGGTTATTCGTCTGCATCTGCATGGCGAGTGCACCTTCACGGAGATAGCCGAGATATTGGGCATCCCTCTTCCTACGGTCAAATCACGCTACCGCTACGGCATTGAGCATCTACGCAAAGAGTTACAAAAACAAAATCTTATTTAACCACAAAAACGCTACTACAATGAGAACAAATGAGCAAAATAACAATTTTCAAGAACTGGACCATCGCGTCGAGCAGTTGCTAACGCCCCGTTTTGCGCCCTCGGCCGAGGCGTTGAAACTCCCTACACCACACCCTCGCAAGTTGCCCATATGGCTTAATATGCTACACATCGGAGGTGTGGCGGCAGCCATCATAGTGGGATTATTCATCGTCATGGAGCCTACAAACGAAGCTACAGCAAGGACAAGTGAGGTCATCGCCGAGGCCTTGGATGCATTGCAGAATGCTGATGCATTTAGCGTTGATTTCCGAATGAAGGCTACGATAAACAATAATGGAGACGAAACTGAATATTACAAGTGTGACCCCAATGGAGAGGATATTGATGGCACTTTGACTCTGCTTAAATCGAGCGGCAAGGAGTATATGCGCATTGAGTGGAGCAGTGGCATAGTGCAACTCTTTGACGGAGGAGATATGCGTTACCGAATGTGGCAGAATGGGGAACTTAAATACGATATGGAACGTAGTTCATTCGTTTTCAAGCTCCTCAAACTCGCATCCTTGGGTGGGGCGAAGGCTATAATTCAAACGGCAGAAGTGGCAATGAATATAGAGGAGTCTGGCGACAACATAATAGCTAAAGCGGTTAATGAAGATAGTTCCGTGGAACTTGGAGGAGTATTTTCTCGTACGAATGGAGAGTTATTAGAGTGTGGTGCAAGAATGCGCCTCGGCAATAAAGAATGGGTAAAAGTATTGTCGGCTAAGATAAAATACAACCAGCCAATTACTGTTGAGCAGATAACCGCTACTCCTTCGAAATAAAACAAAAGAGGTTGCCTAACACTTCAGTCGGGCAACCTCTTCTTATATATAAGTGCGCTACTTACTTGGCAATCTGTGCGATAGACTCCAAATTCTTGGGGTTGTCAATTCGCTTACCCTCGGGGGTATAGACATACTCGATGCGGTCGGCAAAGTGCTCCTCAACCTTACCGCGAACAACCTTCAACGTACTGTTAACCAATCCATTCTGCTCGGTGAAGGCCTCGCCCACGATAGCCAGCGCACCGGGCAACCAGCGGTCGGGGAACTCATCGGCATACTGACCACCTGTGCGGTACTTATCAACCTCCGCTCCGATAGCCTTGGCAGCCTTACGCAGTGACTCCTCATCGGTGGCACCATTCAGCAGCTGACGCATAGCATCACGCGAGGGAACAACGATAGCCGATGTATAGGGGCTCTGGTTATTGTAGATGATAATCTGGTCAATCAGCGGCGACTTATCAACAATAGCCTCCTCCATGCCCTCGGGGCTGTACTTCTCGCCATCGGCCGAGATCAAGAGGCTCTTGAAGCGACCCAAAACGTAGAGGAAACCATCCTCACCCATATAGCCCATATCGCCCGTGTAGAGCCAGCCATCCTTCACGGTGTCGGCTGTAGCTGTGGGGTTCTTCCAGTAGCCTGCCATGACGTTCTCGCCCTTGATAACGATCTCACCCTTTACGCCTACGGGCATCTCGCGACCCTCATCGTCAAGAATCTTGAGCTCCAGAGGCTGGATAACCTTACCCGAAGAGCCGAAGCGATGGCGACCTGCACCCAGCGAGTTAGCAGAGATGATGGGTGTAGCTTCCGACAGGCCATAGCCCTGCAACATAGGCATACCTACGGCGTAGAAGAAGCGCTGCAGCTCCGAATCCAGAAGCGCACCACCGCCCACAAAGAACTTGATGTTGCCACCAAATCCCTGGCGTACCTTCTCGAAGAGAATCTTATCGAACAGAGCAACAAGCGGCTTCAAAATAAAACGCCAGCCCTTGCCCTTGTTAAGGCCATCCTGATTATACTCGTATGCAACCTTCAGTGCAAACTTAAAGAGCTTCTCCACCTTGGGACCCTGCTTCTTGATTGATGTCTCAATCGACTTGCGGAAGTTCTTTGCCAAAGCGGGTACCGACAACAGCACGTGGGGCTTCACCTCCTTGATGTTGATGGGCACATTCTTAAGTGTCTCCATAGGTGTGCGACCTACCTGAGTAGTAGCTACCGAAGCACCACAAGCCACCATAATATAGAATCCTGCTACGTGAGCAAAGCAGTGGTCCAGAGGCAGGATGATGAACATCGTATAATCCTCGGGGATAGAGATACGTGTAAGAGCCTGCTCGACGTTAGCCGTATAGTTGCGGTGAGTAAGAATTACACCCTTAGGATCAGCCGTTGTACCCGATGTGTAGGTAATGGTAGCGTAGTCGTCGTTCTGCACAGCCTGACCGATAGCCAAAAACTCCTCCTTGTGCTCCTTCAAATACTCCTCACCCTTAGCCGAAAGCTCCGAGAGGAACATCTCGCCCTCCTGCAACTCGGCATCGCAATCGTAAACGATAACGTGCTCGATAAGGGGCAACTGCTCGCGAATCTTGCGGAACTTGGGCAACTGGTTACGAGAGAGGAAGATTGCCACTACGTCGGCGTGACGCAAGCGGAACAAGAGGTCGTTAGCCTCCTCCAGCTTAATTGAGAGGGGTACGCTGATAGCACCTGCATACAACAAACCCAGCTCCGAGAGAATCCAATTGTTACAACCCTCGGCCAAAATCGATACAGTCTGCTTGGGCTTAATACCAATCGAAGCCAAACCTGCACCAATCTTCAGAGCCTCCTCCTTACAAGCACTGTAGGTTGTGGGCTTAAACTCGCCATCGTGTTTCTCAAGCAGGAATGTGCGACTGCCGTACTTGGCAACTGACTGCTCGAAAAGGTCAATAATAGTCTTTTTCATTTTATTTTGTTCTAAGGTTCTTCACTTATGTACTTTCGCTTAATCCATCTTCAACACTGCGAGGAAGGCCGACTGGGGCACCTGCACCTGACCTACCTGACGCATACGCTTCTTACCTGCCTTCTGCTTCTCCAAAAGCTTACGCTTACGCGAGATATCACCTCCGTAACACTTTGCCGTAACATCCTTACGCACAGCCTTCACGGTCTCGCGGGCAATAATCTTCGCTCCGATAGCCGCCTGAATAGCGATATCGAACTGCTGGCGGGGGATAAGTTCCTTTAACTTCTCACACATCTTGCGACCGAAATCGTATGAGTGGTCGGCATAGATGAGCGACGACAAGGCATCCACAGGCTCGCCGTTAAGAAGAATATCCAACTTAGCAAGCTTCGAGGGCTTGTAACCCGTACGGTGGTAGTCGAACGAGGCGTAACCCTTTGAGATACTCTTAAGCTTATCGTAGAAATCGAACACAATCTCCGACAGAGGCATATCAAAGTTCACCTCCACGCGGTCGGTGGTGATAAAGTTCTGATTCTTCATCACACCACGCTTGTCGATGCAGAGCTTGATAACCGAGCCGAGGAAGTCGGCCTTGGTGATAATCTGTGCGTTGATATATGGCTCCTCGATGGTCGAAATCTTGGTCACCTCCGGCAGACCCGATGGGTTGTGTACCTCCAATTCCTCACCCGAGGTGGTGGTTATGCGGTACGACACGTTGGGTACGGTGGTGATAACATCCATATCGAACTCACGATACAGACGCTCCTGAATAATCTCCATATGTAGCAGACCCAAGAATCCGCATCGGAAACCGAAGCCCAATGCGAGCGATGACTCAGGCTCGAAGGTAAGCGAAGCGTCGTTCAACTGCAACTTCTCGAGCGAAGCGCGCAAATCCTCATACTGGTCGGCCTCAACGGGATAGACACCCGCAAAGACCATAGGCTTAACGTCCTCGAAACCTGCGATAGACTCCTTACAGGGGGCAGTCATATGGGTGATGGTATCTCCCACTTTCACATCCTTGGCATTCTTAATTCCCGAGCAGATGTAGCCTACGTCGCCCGAACGAATCTCGTCGCGGGGACACATCTTAAGACGCAATACTCCCACCTCGTCGGCATCGTAGTCGTTACCCGTATTAAAGAACTTAACGTGGTCGCCCTTGCGAATGGTACCGTTGAAGACACGGAAGTAGGCAATAATACCTCGGAATGGGTTAAACACCGAGTCGAAAATCAAGGCCTGCAACGGAGCATCGTCATCGCCCTTGGGGGCGGGGATACGCTCGACGATAGCCTCCAACACATCGTCTACGCCCTGACCTGTCTTGCCCGATGCCAAGAGGATGTCCTCCTCCTTGCAACCGATCAAATCAATAACCTGGTCCTTCACCTCATCGACCATAGCCGACTCAACGTCAATTTTGTTCAGCACGGGGATAATCTCAAGGTCGTTGCCAATGGCAAGGTATAGGTTCGAAATGGTCTGTGCCTGAATACCCTGCGTAGCATCCACGACCAGCAGTGCACCCTCGCACGAAGCGATAGCACGCGACACCTCATAGGAGAAGTCGACGTGTCCCGGGGTGTCGATAAGGTTAAGCACGTAGGTCTCGCCATTGCGAGCCTTGTACTCCATCTGAATGGCGTGGCTCTTGATTGTGATACCCTTCTCGCGCTCGAGGTCCATATCGTCCAGCACCTGCGACTGCATCTCACGCTGGCCCAGCGTATTAGTGAACTCCAGCAGGCGGTCGGCCAAGGTCGATTTACCGTGGTCGATATGGGCTATGATACAAAAATTACGAATCTTTTTCATATATATTGTGTAATCCTCCCTTTAAGGAGGGGTATGGTTACGAGCGTACCTGTGCGCCTGCCTTCGCCTCCAACTGGCGCTGCAGATTAGCCATAGTCTTCTCGATTGTCTTCTCGTTCAGCGTCTGGTTCTTGTCCTCAAGGGTAAAGCCCAAAGCGTATGACTTCTTGCCCTCAGGCAGCTTGTCACCCTCATATACATCGAACAGTGTTACTCGCTTCAGGAGCTTCTTCTCTGTTGCAAAGGCAATGTTACGAAGCTCAGAGAACGATACGCTCTTATCAACCAAAAGAGCCAAGTCGCGCTTAACCTCAGGGAAGCGAGAGAGCTCCTCAACTGCAATGCGCTGCTTCTTAGCGGCACGAACGATCAGATCGAAGTCAATCTCGGCAAAATATACAGCCTGCTTAATGTCAAACTTAGAGAGCACGGCGGGTGATACGATACCCATCTCTACTACGGTCTTAGGACCCTGAGTGTAGGCAATAGCATCAGAGTAGAGGTCGCTCTGCGATGACTCGCAACGGAGTGTATAGATGTCAATGCCGAAGCGACGCAAGAGTTTCTCGACTGTAGCACGCAGTGTGTAAAACGATGCCTTTGCAGCCTTCACATTCCACGAAGGTGTTGCATCCTGACCTGTAACGGCAATAGCAATGCGATATGACTCACTATAACGTGCCAAGGGGTTCTCGCCCTGCTCCACCTCGGGGTGGAAACGGTAACAGTTACCCATCTCAAAAAGGCGCAAATCGAGTGTGCGGTGGTTGATGTTAAGAGCAACTGCCTCCAACGCATTGAACAGAAGAGTCTGACGCATAACGTTAAGGTCGGCGCTCAAGGGGTTCATAATCTTCACACACTCCTCGGCCTTATACGAAGAGAGGCCCTCGTAGTAGGCAGCCTTGGTAAGTGAGTTCGACATAATCTCTGTATAGCCTGTAGCTGCAAGGTGGTCAGCTGCTATGTTAATGAGTTTGTTCTTGTCGGGGCGAGGAGCATACGACAGCGTTGAGTGTACGGCCTGGGGAATCTCAACATTATTGTAGCCATAGATACGCAGAATATCCTCCACCAAATCGGCCTCACGCTGTACATCCACACGGTAAGGGGGTACGGCAACTGTGAGCACACGACCCTCCTCCTTTGTAATCTTCACCTCAAGAGCATCGAGGATCGTACGCACGGTAGCCTCGGGAATCTCCTTACCGATGAGTGAGTTCACGCGGTCGAGGTTTACATCAAATACAAAGTCCTCAGCAGGTGTGGGGTTCAGGTCGATAATCTCGCTTGAGATCTTACCACCAGCCAGCTCACGCATCATGAGGGCGGCACGCTTCAGCGCATATACCTGAATATTGGGGTCGATACCGCGCTCAAAGCGGAACGATGCGTCGGTCGAAAGACCGTGACGCTTTGCCGAACGGCGGATAGATACAGGGTTGAAGTAGGCACTCTCCAAAAATACGTTCACCGTAGTGTCGCTGATACCAGAGTCCAGACCACCGAACACACCACCAATACACATCGGGCGCTCAGCCGAGCAGATCATCAAATCCTCCTTCGAGAGCTTGCGCTCAACGCCATCGAGCGTCACGAAGGGTGTACCCTCCTCGCAGTTCTTTACAACAACCTTCTTACCCTCAATCTTATCGGCATCGAAGGCGTGCAAAGGCTGACCCAGCTCAAAGAGAACATAGTTGGTGATATCCACCAAGTTGTTCTTGGGGTTAATGCCTGCGGCACGCAACTCCTTCTGCATCCACTCGGGTGAAGGAGCTATCTTGCAACCAGTAACGGTAAGACCTGCATATCGGGGAGCAGCGTCATGGTTCTCCACCACAACCTCAATCTCCAAATCGTGGTTATCAACCGAGAAGTCATCTACCGAGGGGAGCGTAACCTTCACATCCTTACCCTGCGAACGCAAGTAGGCTGCCAGGTCGCGTGCAACACCTATGTGTGAAGCGGCATCGACGCGGTTAGGCGTAAGGCCAATGCCGATGAGGTAGTCATCAGTAATACCCAGGTAGTCACGTGCTGCGGTGCCTACAACGGCCTCCTCGGGAAGCTCCATAATGCCATCGTGGTCGGTGCCAATGCCGAGCTCATCCTTAGCGCAAAGCATACCCATCGACTCAACACCACGAATCTTGCTGCGCTTGATTTTGAGCTCCTCGTCGCCACCATTGGGGTAGAGCACTGAGCCTACCGTAGCACACAACACCTTCAAGCCCTGACGGCAGTTGGGAGCGCCACATACTATCTGCAAGGGCTCCTCGGCTCCTACGTCTACCTTTGTGACGTGCAAGTGATCAGAGTCAGGATGATCCCAACACTCAACAACGTGGCCAACAACAACACCCTGCAGGCCGCCACGAATGCTCTCCACCTTCTCCAAAGCCTCCACCTCGAGACCTATGTCGGTGAGGATGGTAGCCACCTCGGCTGCGGTAAGGTCGAGGTCGATATACTTCTTTAACCAATTAAGTGAGATTTCCATAGTTTTATATTTTTCACGTTTTTTGTTTCTTTTTCGTCATAACTTGCGGGCTATGAGTCCCATACGCGCCCACACGCGCGTGAGTAGGCGCCTACAACCTACAAAGGTAAGAAAATTTTCTCAAACCAGCAAAGACAGAGGCAGAAGAGAGGAATGCAAAGCGCAAAATGTAAAATTTTGTTTTTGCGCATTATACTTTTGATTTGGAGTATTCCCATTGCGTAGCCTCTCCCGCACAGCGAAAGCATGTGGGTGAATGGAGTAGTACTGGCGGAAGGATGAAAAAATGGCTATATTTTGATTGTCTCAAAATATGGATTAAAAAACTACTCTTTGTTATAGATTATGGCAATGCAAACAAACAAAAAGAAATCATAGATTTACACACAAAAAGGAAAATTCGTTTTGAATTTTGAATTTTGAATTTTGCATTTTTGTATCTTTGCGACGAAAAAATTCTTTACGATGAATACTATTCAGAAATATGCTCGGCTGGTGAAGTTCTCGCACACCATCTTCGCTATGCCCTTTGCTATGCTATCGTTTACCTATGCCCTGTGGAGCAACCCCACACCAAGCGACAGCGCCTCTTGGTGGATAAAACTACTTGTACAAGTGGTGTTGTGTATGGTCTTTGCCCGCAATGTGGCTATGGGATTCAACCGCTGGGCCGACCGCGACATCGACGCCCGCAACCCCCGCACAGCCGACCGCGAGATACCTGCAGGCATTGTTAAACCTCGCGCGGCAATGACATTTGTCATAATCAACGCTCTGCTCTTCATACTTGTGGCAGCTACTATCAACCCCCTCACGGCATGGCTCTCACCCATAGCGTTGGCCGTGGTTATGGCCTACAGCCTATGCAAACGCTTCACATCGCTAGCACACTTGGTGCTCGGCCTGGCGCTGGGCATCGCCCCCGTAGGCGCATATATAGCCGTCAGAGGAGCATTCTCGTTGGAGGCCTGCATACTATCGCTCGTGGTACTCACGTGGACTGGCGGATTTGACATTATCTACGCCCTACAAGATGCCGACTTCGACCGACAGGAGGGTCTGCACTCTATTCCCGCACGCTTCTCGCCCCGCTCATCGCTCGGCATAAGCATAGCACTGCACGTGGTAAGTGTCGCCGCCCTGGTGTGGTTTGCAACATTCTTACCATCAAGCGTTTGGACGTGGGCTGGTGTCAGTATCTTTGCCGCCATACTCACCCTTGAACACATACTTGTAACACCCACTCGCACACGCCATATTGGCATAGCCTTTGGCACACTCAACGGCCTGGCCTCGCTCACACTGGCCGTGTTGCTCATCGTGGGATTATTGCTTGCATAAAGGATTATGTGGCTCGGATTAGCATTTCTCTCTGCCCTCTTTTTGGGACTCTACGACGTGGCCAAAAAACAGGCCGTGCGCGACAATGCTGTGGCTGTGGTGTTACTACTCACCACGACGCTCTCGGCACTACTCTTCGCGCCCGTGATTATAGCCTCGCTTACCGATGCCGCGTGGGTAGAGGGTACGATGTTCGACTACGGACGTCATGGGGTGGATATGCATCTAAAGGTTATGCTCAAAGCCGCCATCACACTCTCGTCGTGGATGTTTGGCTACGTGGGTATCAAGCACTTACCACTCACGATCGTAGGCCCCATCAATGCCACACGTCCGGTGATTGTGCTACTCGGTGCACTCATCATCTTTGGCGAACGTCTCAACGCCCTGCAGTGGGTGGGAGTAGTGTTGGCCTTTATCTCAATACTTCTACTTAGCCGTGCTGGCAAACGTGAAGGAATCGACTTTGTACGCAACCGTTATATACTATACGTCGCCCTGGCAGCCGTGCTAGGCGCTACGAGCGGACTCTACGACCGCTATCTGCTTCGTGAGGTAGATGCAATGTTTGTGCAGAGTTGGTTTTCGGTCTATCAGGCCGCGATGATGGCCATCGTTGTAGGTGTGATGTGGGCACGCAGAGTGCTGCCACGCTTTCATTGGTCATGGGCCATACCACTAGTGACCATACTGCTTACAATAGCCGACATGGCCTACTTTGTGGCCCTCTCACGCGAGGAGTCGATGGTTGCCGTGGTATCGATGATACGTCGCTCGTCGGTAGTGGTATCATTTGCCTGCGGAGCAATGCTCTTTGGCGAGAAAAACTTACGTACCAAGGCGCTCGATTTGCTGTTTATCCTTATCGGTATGATATTCCTATGGCTGGGTAGCCGCTAATCATAACACGGGATATATTCTGGGGGCTTGCACCGTCACGAAGTTGGCTCCGTTGCCACTCTCGCTACATACTATTCGTACCGCCTTGATGGCTCGGCGTGGAGCCTCGATTACTCCGCCACCATTCTTTAGTTCGCATACACGCTCGAACTTTGTGCCATCATAGCTAACTTCCATATAACCAGCGTTGAATATATATCGCGGCAACTGCAGATTACCCGTATAAATCTCCATTCGGCGACATACGACAGCCTCGTCGAAGGTGTAGAGAATCCAATCACCCTGCTTTCCAACACGTGCCGTACGCGCTATACGACCATAACGCTCGGCACCAGCATAGGTGTAGCGCTCGCTCTGCGCTATAGAAGAGGTAATCTTAAACTTGGGTTGCAACATACGCCAATGTGCAGCCACAGCTGCCTCAGGGCTATGCGCTCCAGCACGACGCACACGGAAGGCATAACGTTGTGGTGTATCAGTCGTGATGGGTGCGATGTATATGTGTTCGCCCTCACGTCCCAGCTCGGTGTAGTAGATGGGTGCATTACCCTCCGACTTAGCGCTCAGAACTCCATCGCTATAATCCACTTCAGGTGGCATCATACGATAATCAATCCCCATAGCCTCCATACGGCTGTAGTGAGCCCCCAATAGTCGTGCATTAAACTCCTCCCACTGGGCTCCCTCGCCTCGCCACGCCACCTCACTCAAGGCGCAGATGCGGGGATAGGTCTGATAGTACAGAAAGTCGTAATCGTACTCTCGACGCGAAATGTAGGCCTCACTAAAGAACGATGCCTGCACACCCGCCACACGCTCCATCTGCTCTGGGGTGAAATCCGCGAAGCTGAAGCCTATAGTCTTTCTCACATCGAAGATAGCCGCCCAATCGTGGCCCTCCTCGCGCTTTGACTGACGCATATCGAAATAGAAGTACTCACCAGGCATAACCACCGTCCTATAACCCTTGTCGAGCACCTCACGGCACACCTTAGTACTCTCCCAGCCATAGACAAGCGAAGTGCGGTCGATACTACTCGAACGGGCAGCCTCGTTCCATACACCCGTGCGCTTACCATATTTAGCCACTATGCGCTCCATACGGGCGGTGAAGTAGTCTTGTAACTCGCCCACTTCCTTCATACCCTCACGCTCCATCAGAGCCTTGCAATCGGGACAACGGCTCCACTGCGAGGTACTAACCTCGTCGCCACCAATATGTATGTAGGGCGATGGAAACAACTCCGCAAGTTCACGCACAACATCCTCCAGAAGGGTGTAGTTCTCCTCACGTGCAACGCATAGCACACTACGCATATCGTAGCCGTCAGAAGCACTCACATCGGGCGTATAACGACACAATACTTCGGGCTTTACACGTGCAAGGTTGTGGCTATGACCAGGCAGGTCAATCTCGGGGATGATTTCGATATTACGAATAGAGGCAAACTCTACCAACTCCCTCACATCATCCTGCGTAAGGTAGCCACCATAGTGCTCGTCCCAACGACCATAACGTGCTGCCACGGGCGAATCGACACCACGATAAGCACCAATCTTAGTCAATTCAGGATGCGAAAGAATCTCCACACGCCAACCCTCGTCGTCCGAGAGGTGTAGATGCAGTTTGTTAATTTTGTGGTGGGCCAGACGCTCGATGAAGAGTTTTATCTCATCGACCTCCATCCACGTACGCGATAAATCGAGCATAAAGCCTCGATACTCAAATCGTGGAGCATCCTCCACACGGCACGCCCCCACCATTGTAGGCAGGGCTACCCCACCGCCATATACCGACGAAGGCAGAAGTTGCAGCAGAGTCTCAACACCATAGAGCACACCCGCCTGCGAACCACCCTCGATGATGATGCCATCACCACCAATATCGAGCACATAAGCCTCGGGGGATAATTTTTTATTCTCCACCAACACAATATCACCCGTAGAAGGTGCGTTATACTCGCGTATTTCCAATGGCAGATACTGCCCCAAATATTGAGCAAGAGGGCGGAGAGAGGTATAGTGTGTAATATTAGTTGTTGTTAGTATGGTAAACTCTCCCTTCCTCTTCTCAACACTCTGCGGACGCGGAATGATACTACTATCGTTACCAGCCATTGCATTGTGTGCCACAGTCATAAGAGTAAGCACAAAAAATATCTTCAATCGTTGCATTATCGGCAAAAATTATTTCTCACAAAGTTACGATTTTCAAACGAAAATCATAACTTTGTAGCAAGTTAATTTTATTAGAGATGAACTACGACAAAAAACTCAAAGCCACAGCACGACTGCTGGAGGTGATGGACACCCTACGTGAAAAATGCCCCTGGGATAGAGAGCAGACTTTCGAATCACTTCGCAACAACACCATAGAGGAGACCTACGAATTGGCCGATGCCATAGCCGATGGCAATATGGACGGCATAAAGGAGGAGCTGGGCGACCTGCTGCTGCACGTTATCTTCTATTCGAAACTTGGCGAAGAGCAGGGAGCTTTCGATATTGGCGATGTGGCCGATGCCGAGTGCGACAAACTAATATACCGCCATCCCCACGTCTATAGCGACATTCACGCTGACACACCTGCCGAGGTTATGCAAAATTGGGAGGAGCTCAAACTGCGAAAAAAGAAGCGTCAGGGAGGAATCCTGGGTGGCGTGCCTCGCTCACTGCCCGCTATGGTGAAGGCTTTCCGTGTGGGTGAGAAGGCTGCCTCATCGGGCTTCGACTGGGAGCAGAAGGAGGATGTATGGGCAAAGGTCAAGGAGGAGATCGCCGAGATTGAGGTGGAGATGGCTCGTGGCGACAAGGATCGCACCGAGAGCGAGATAGGCGACCTATTCTTTGCGCTGATCAATATGTGCCGTCTGTATGGTATCGACCCCGAGATGGCTCTGGAGCGCACGAACAAGAAGTTTATCCACCGCTTCCAGCATATGGAGGCCGAGGCTGGCGACCGTCTTTTCACGCAGATGACAGCCGAGGAGCTGGACACACTCTGGCGTTCGGCTAAGAAGGAGGAGTAAAACAAATTTTGAAGTAAAAGAATATGGCAATTATTAAAGAAGTAAGAGGACACAAGCCCTCAATTGGAGAGAATACATTTTTGGCTGACACGGCTGTGATTATTGGCGACACCACCATTGGCAAAGATTGCTCAATTTGGTTTGGCGCAGTGCTGCGTGGCGACGTAAACAAGATCACCATCGGCGACCGCACCAACATACAGGATGGTGCCGTAATCCACACCCTCTACGACAAGTCACCCAAGCCCTCGCAGACACACATCGGCAACGACGTATCGGTAGGTCACAACGCCACAATCCACGGCGCTACCATCGGCGACAGCGTACTCATTGGTATGGGTGCAACCGTTCTGGACAATGCCGTAGTTCCCGAGGGTTGCATCATCGCCGCCAACGCTTTGGTGCTCTCTAACGCACAGCTTGAGCCCAATTCGGTATATGCCGGCGTACCGGCCAAGAAGGTGAAGGAGATTACCCCCGAGCAGCGTGAGACCATCGTCAAGCGTACCGCCCGCGACTACCAGCTCTACGCCTCGTGGTACACCGAGCAGGAGGAAGAGAAGTAACACTACTCTCCCCAGCCGAGAAACTCCCAAAGCAAACCTGCCCCAACCCCAAAACCTTAGGCCGTTATGCTAAACCTTAATACACGACGCTCGACCTACATAGCCAACACGCTGGCCGCCATTGTGCTGACACTGATTGTGAACTTCTCGTACCTCATATCGATGATTGTCGATCAGCGAGAGCGAGACCGCGACATGCAGCGCCAGGAGCAACAGGAGCGCGAACGCTACAAGCCTCAGTTCCTGGGACGACTACACCTCTCACCCGACGGATATGGCTACCTCGTAGCCGAGAGTGATGATGCACTGATTCTACCCTCGGAGGAGATCATACGCGAGATGCTGGAGCAGGAACGCGAGCAGGAGCAGTCGGGCGAGAATGCCCGTCGCGGAGATCGTGGTCAGGGATTTGACTTTAACCGCGAGCGTGACCGCGATCGGGAGAGCAGTCACGACGAAGTGTACGACCACTGGTACAGGTATCGTTCGGACAGTGTCTTTGTCAATCAGGCAAGCATATTTATCTTCAACCTGCAGGATGGCGACATGGTGCTGGGCACGCTCAACCGTGCACGAAACGGTTCAAACCCATCGCTCGACCGACCTCTGCAGCGCAATGGCGAGGCCATAGCTCCCGTCCTGTATGACCGCCCGAGTCGCGACAATGAGTTTGTGGCACAACTCTTTTTCTACTTCGTACTATCGCTCATAGCGCTCACGATTATGACCTTCCGCTTCGACGCCAACAACTTCTCAGTGCGCCGTTACACGTTGCGTTGCTTGATTACGTTGCTCTTCATCACATGTTGTTACTGGTTTACGCCAGTAGTGGACTGGGGACATCGCTCGGCCGAAATCACGATGATTATGCGCCTTAACCGCGATAATCTACTCGACTGGATGGTGGTATACAAGTACCTTGTAGTGGCCATCGTAAGCCTACTCTATGGCCGTATATATGGAATGTTGCTCACTCAGCAGAAGATACAGATCGAGAATGAGCATCTGCGCACGGAAAACCTGCAGACACGCTACAATATGCTGCTGGGTCAGATAAGCCCCCACTTCTTCTTCAACTCGCTGAACTCACTCTCGATGCTCGTGCGCGAGAAGAGCGACGAGAAGGCACTGGCATATATCGACCAGCTGTCATACACCTTCCGCTACATCATACAGAACGGGCAGAACACACTCTCCACGCTCGAGGAGGAGATGGCCTTTGCACGCGCCTATGGCGAGTTGTTCAAGGTGCGCTACGCTGACAAGCTCTTCTTCGACATAGAGATCAACCCCGAGCTCAACTCATGGATGCTGCCTGCGTTGTCACTGCAGCCCCTCATTGGCAATGCCGTGAAGCACAACACCATCACACGCAAGACCCCGTTGCACATATCAATCCGTACCGAGGGCTCTACGCTGGTGGTATCAAACCGCAAGGCTCCCAAGATTGAGGCTGAGCCATCGACCGGTATCGGCCTGGAGAACCTACGTAACCGCTGGTTGCTGATCGCTGGACGCGAGTTTGAGATTGTGGAGAGCGACGAGTTCTTCACCATCCACCTACCCCTGCAAAAGCCTAAAAACGCATAAAGGACCCAACATAATTAAAGGAAAAGAATGCAACAAAAGAGTGTACTCATCATAGAGGACGAAACTGCAGCAGCTGTAAATCTAAAGGCTATACTGCGCGATGTGGCACCATCGTACAATGTGCTGGCAGTGCTGGAGAGCATAGCCGAGAGTGTGGAGTACTTTCAGGACGAGCAGTCACCCTCGCCCGACCTGGTGTTTATGGATATTCACCTGGCCGATGGCGAGTCGTTCCGCATATTCGACCGTATAGATATCAAGGTCCCAATCATATTCACTACCGCATACGACGAGTACGCCCTGCGTGCCTTCAAGGTAAACAGCATAGACTACATCCTCAAGCCCATCAAGAAGGATGACGTGCGCCACGCAATTGAAAAATTTGACCTGCTTAGTGGCGGCGAGCGCAACGAGTACAACCAGCGAGTGGAGCAGATGGTTCACTCTTCACAAAAGGAGCCTGCAACCACCGAGAACCGAGAGAACCAGCGAGTATATCTGGTACATCAGAAGGATAAGATTATTCCACTGTCTATTGACAATGTGGCATTCTTCTTCACAGCCAACGAGAAGGTGTCGGCCGTGACCTACGACGGCACATACTATATCATCGACCGCACGCTGGAGAGCCTGCAGTCCTCGCTTCCCGAGATGGAGTTCTTCCGCGCCAACCGACAATTCATCATCGCTCGTAAGGCTGTAAAGGATATTACCGTATGGTTTGGCAGCCGACTCTCGCTCAACCTAAATGTCGAACTTCCCGAGAAGATTATAATCTCAAAGGCCCGAGTGCCAGAATTTAAACAATGGCTGATGACTACGGGCGTGTAGATTTCCACAAAAAGTCATCGAAAGGGGCAAAACGAGGTAGTTTTTCCGTTATTTTGACATTTATCCATAATAATTAATTTTTTTGCCGAAAAAAATTAGGAATATCGGGACATTTTATTTATCTTTGTACTAAGTTGGAAAAAAGGGTGTGACCGATAGCCAATCGGCAGATTCGACCAAAACAATAAGTTTGACAATCATTTTAATTACATAAATGATAACGATATCCATTCAAGGGCAGTAATGGAAATTAGGTTGTTTTTCGGAGGAGTATCGGTCTTATGACCGATACTCCGATTTTTTTTAGGGTTATAACTGACTCCGTTTAGAGCGCGGCCATACCATAGGTAAAAGTGTATAAGCGTCGGCTAGGCGGATGCCTATGTCAGTTCGAAGTGTTCCTGTCGCGAGTTGGTGATCGTCACCATTACTTCTGTGACTGGGGATATCGTCGGCGCCGAAGGGTATATTTTCAGGGCAGCAGAAGCCTCACAGGGGCGAAAAAAGTGGAAAAATGAAAAAAAACGCTACTACGAGATAAAAAAAGTTGGGTTTTTCTTTGCAGAATAGAAATTATATTCTACTTTTGCAGTGTCGAAAACGACAACATAAAATTGGGCTATGGTGTAATGGTAACACTACAGATTCTGGTCCTGTCATTCTAGGTTCGAATCCTGGTAGCCCAACAAAGAGTTTCTTGCAAAAGAGACTCTTTTTTTTTATTTATATCCGCCCATATCGGCCGAGCCCGACTGATCTCATTATCTCGCTTCCGACCTCATTAAAGCTATGGAGACATACACAACGACATAGACATATATCAGCAAAAAAAAGAGTTTGTCTTAAGACAAACTCTTTCAATCAAAGAATTGTATAAAAGAGGTTTTTCAAGGCTTACGAAGCTCGAGAAACCGCAGTTTACTTAAACGCAAACAAGGATTTCGAGAGCGAGCGTAACGCCGAAAATACCTTTTTAGGCAATTTCTTTCAATTATGCTACTGCATTAGAGATAAGGAATGTAGCAGCAACGGTCAAGATAGCGTACAACTCGGGGAACGCAGCAAGGATAAGAGTCTTACCCATTACGTCGTTACCGTTACCGATAGCAGCGATACCGTTAGCACAAACCTTTGCCTGATAGTAAGCAGCCATAAGGTTAACCAAACCTACGAGCAAACCTGCGCCAAATACAGCCGCAGCCTGGAACATAGTGATGTCAGCTGTCAAAAGGCCCTGTACCATAAAGAAACATACGAAACCGTAAAGACCCTGAGAACCGGGAAGCGCTGAAAGAATCATATAGCTACCGAATGCGCCGCTGTTCTTCTTCATTGCGCCTACTGCAGTCTGACCGCAGATTGAAGTACCGATTGCAGATGCGATACCTGCCAAGCCTACCATAAATACTACGCCAATGTAGGCCAAAATCAATGCTGTTGAATTCATAATTGTTTAGGTTTATTAAATTTTACTTTGTTATTTATTTCTTTTCATTTGTAAGAGGCTCGAATGAACGTGTAGTCATCTCGAAACCTGCATTCTTATAAAACTCCACGAAGGTCAAACGCATAGGATGAACGAACGAAGAGATAGCCGACATAAAGAGGTTGATACCGTGGCCGATGAGCAAGATTGCCGATGCGCCGATGATCTGGAAGATAGTTCCCACACCGAACGACTCGATACCTGCATCAAGACCAGTAAGACCCATAGCCAGCGAATTGAACACCTGCGCCAACACACCGCCCGAGAGACCGATGGCGAACAATCGAATATACGACAGCACATCACTCAAGAGGCCAGTGATATTGTTATAGGCGTCCCACAAACCCGAACCAAAGTTGATTAACGGGTTACGCTTGATATTATTGAGCAAGAGCATCAGCACGGCACCCACGCCCATAGCCGCATAGAAAGCAGGCGACGACGACGAGAACCACGAGATAGCCAAATTCTCATTAAGCATAGGCAGACCCACCGCCAGACAGCCAGAAAGCAGGATAATGAACCATCCTAAAAGGCCAAATGTCGAGGTAAAGCCAAAGAGCTTAGTCTGCAAGCAGATGTTAAGCAACATACCAAAGAGAATCTGCACAACACCCAACGCCAGCGCCAGTGAGAAGAACTGGTTCTGGAAGTCGAGGAAGGGTGACTCAGCAATGCTCTCATAACCCAACATATCGGGAATACTCATACCGAACAAAGAGCCTGTGTACAAGCCAAACAGCGTTGTAGCACCACCACAGAATATGGTAAGCCACGAAGCCTGCTTAAGCGAAGCACCGCCCTTCTTGAGGAGCATGGCACCTGCCAACAGAAGGATTGCACCATAACCTGCATCGTTCAAGCAAATCGCAAAGAAGAGCATATAGAACGGTGCGAAGAAGGGTGTAAGATCCATAGTACCATACTTAGGCAGGGCGTACATAGCTCCGATAAGCTCGAACAGACGCGCAAAGCGATTGTTCTTAAGCTTCACGGGAGTATCATCCTCAGGGGTAGGATTACGCTTGAGGTAGACAACGCCAGAGTACTCCTCAAGGAGTTTATCCACCTGCTGTGATTTATCCTCCTCGGCCCAACCCTCCAACACTACCAACTTACCGTCGGCAGCCTCGGTTGCCGTACCGTGAATCTTCACGTTTTGCAACTGCTGGGTGAGCGAGTCAAGCTCATGTTCAATGGCATCAACGCTCGCTGCACAAATTGAGAGCGTCACATTGATCGCCTTCAACTCCTCGCGGCACTTATCAGCCTCGGCCAATGCCGCACGGCTATCCATCGTGGGAGCCTTAATCTCCTGTGCGTCGATAATAACCTCAGCACCGGGCGAAGTAACAACAACAAAATATACCGACGAGGCATCGCGACCAATCTCCACAATGGTAAGGTCGGCACCCCACTCTGCGGCGTGGGCATCGTAGGTAGATGACTGAGCCACATAGTAGCGGAGCACAACACCCTGCTGTGCCAACGCCTCGCGTGCATTACCATCGAACTCGCCCCAAGGCTTGAGCTCCTCGGCAAACTTCTCAAGGCGAGCAATCTCACCCTGAACGGCACTCTTCTGCTGACGCAAATCGGTATAGGCCTCATATGCCTCACGCCCCGAGGTATAGGGCTGGGGCTCAACGAGAGTACTGCTCTCGTTACCAACAACCGCGAAACCATACTCCTCGGTAGTAGCAAAGGCCTTAAGAGATTCAACAGCCTTGCGATAGTGGTCGATATCGGTCACCAACTGACGATCCTGCTCCTGAGGCTCCCAGCCGGTGGTTGTGATATCCACCAAACCCAACTCGCGAAGACGGGCGATAAAATCATCACTTTGTGCTGCCAGCAACACAAAGTCGTAACGTGACATTCTTACTATCATAACTTAGACCCCTCCGCAGCCTGCTGTTGACGAGTTTTAACAATCTTCTGTGCCGACTTCGAGAGGTTTTCTTCATCCTCCATAAAGCGCTTAATCTTTCTGATAGCATCCTCATAGCCAGGAATCTGCACCTTCTCGTAGAGATTCACCTTCTGCGTAGTCTTACGACGGGCATAGTCCAGAAGTTCCATCTTGCGATGGTACACCTCACACTCGATACCCAACTTAGCCAAACGCTTCAGCAAATCAACTCCATCGGCATACCACACCGGCGATGAGAATAGGTCGTACTGTTTCTCGTCGAACGCTACCGACTCGAGTACGGGGATTCTCACGCCTGCGATCTTCTGCTCGGAGAGATTCACCTCAGCCACCCTTACGAGCGACTGATCGAACTCACCCCACAGCGCCGCCATATAGTCGTACTCCGAAGCCAGAGCCTCCATACGAGTGCGGTAGTCGCGTGCGGTATCCTTCGCTCGCTTAACCTCGGAACGCAAGGCCGACTCCTTACTCTTAATGGTAGGGAGCGCAGCACGGCGTATCTTTAGCTGTTTGCCGAGTTCGCCAAGCGAAGTCTTATTATATTGAAATTTAATTGCCATAGTGTTATACTATATCCTTTCAGCGTTACGCTTTCCAGTACTTTTCGATAAGTTCTGCCTTGATGGCCACCTCGTCCTGCGAGAAATACTTGCCAAACAGAGTCCAAGCAGTGTCAAGCATCTGCTCAATCTCAATATTAACATCGATAGCAAGCAACTTCTCTGAGTAGTCGTGGGCGAACTTCAAAGCACGCTCGTCGTAGTCCGAAAGATCGAAACCGTTCTCGAGCTTGGTCTTTGCATTGGCTGCATCGGCATACAGACGCACACAGGCATTCATCACCTGAGGATGATCCTCGCGAGTCTTCTTACCGATTACGAGCTGCTTCAGACGCGACAACGAACGGAAGGGATCGACGATAACCTTACCTGTATCAGAGTCGTTACGAAGGAACAACTGACCCTCGGTAATATAACCGGTGTTATCGGGAATAGCGTGAGTAATATCACCACCCGACAAAGTAGTTACGGCGATGATGGTGATTGAACCACCGTTAGGCAACTGCACGGCCTTCTCGTAAATCTTTGCCAAGTCTGAATACAGAGAACCAGGCATAGAGTCCTTCGAAGGAATCTGGTCCATACGGTTTGACACGATAGCGAGTGCATCGGCGTAAAGGGTCATATCGGTCAAAAGCACCAAAACCTTCTCGCCCTTATCTACGGCGAAATACTCCGCTGCGGTCAAGGCCATATCGGGCACCAACAGACGCTCAACGGGAGGATTCTCGGTAGTATTTACGAACGATACGATACGGTCCAACGCACCTGCATTCTCGAATACCTGCTTAAAGTAGAGGAAGTCGTCGTTGGTAAGACCCATACCACCCAAGATAATCTTGTCAGCCTTAGCACGCAGTGCCACGTTAGCCATTACGGCGTTATAGGGCTGGTCGGGATCGGCGAAGAAGGGAATCTTCTGACCCGACACGATGGTATTGTTAAGGTCGATACCTGCAATACCCGTAGCAATCAACTCCGAAGGCTGCAAACGGCGGAACGGGTTTACCGTAGGACCACCAATCTCACGTGCCTCGCCCTCGATGGGCTCACCGCCCTCCAAAGGCTCACCGTAGGCGTTGAAGAAGCGACCTGCCAGGTTGTCCGACACGCGCAACTTGGGAGCCTCACCGTGGAATACTACCTCAGAGTTTGTGGCAAGACCCTCGGTGCCGGCAAATACCTGCAGCGTAACGTTCTCGCCCATAATCTTTACAACCTGCGCCAGCTTGCCGCCAACGGTTGCCAACTCATCGTTACCTACGCCTGTGGCGCGCAACGTAATGGTTGCCTTGGTGATATTGTCAATCTTTGTATATACTTTTTGAAATGCTCGTGTTGTCATTGCTGCACCTATTTTGAGAGTTGATTATTAACTGTCTCCTCGATCTGACGCTTATAGTCGAAGAACTTATCGCTCTGCCACTCCGAGTAGTTCATCTGGCGGAAGAGGTTGATAAGACCCTTGAAATAGCGTGAGCAAGCCTCGAAATCGGTAAATGAGAACGACTTGTGGCATACGTCAAGCACCATCTCGTACATCATCTTCTGACGCTCGATGGGGCAGTTGGCATCGATGCTATCGAATGCATCCTGCTGCAAGATAACGAAGTCAAGCAACTCGCTCTTCCAGAAACGCTCGTGATACTCAACAGGTACACCGTCGTCACCGAGGATGTTGATCTGGTCGTTAGCCTCCTTACCACGCTGTACGATGGTCTTACCCTCATACACCTTGCTAACCCAATCCTTACCGATATGCTCATCGAGATATGCGGCTACCTCGGGATACTCCAGATACTTTGAGTATGAATCCAGAGGGTCGATAGCGGGATAACGCTTCGAGTCGGCACGACCCTGCGAGAGGGCGTAGAAGCAACGTGCAGCCTTCTTGGTTGACTCGGTAACGGGCTCCTTGAGGTTACCACCCGCGGGTGATACGGTACCGAGGAATGTTACAGAACCTGTCTGGCCATTGTTCAACTTAACCAAGCCGGTACGAGCGTAGAAACCTGCGATGATAGCTGAAAGGTCCATAGGGAACGCATCCTGACCAGGAAGCTCCTCCAAGCGGTTTGACATCTCACGAAGAGCCTGTGCCCAACGTGAAGTAGAGTCAGCCATTACCAACACCTTAAGACCCATAGCACGGTAGTACTCGCCAATGGTCATACCGGTATAAACCGATGCCTCACGAGCCGCAACGGGCATATT
>JAZQSN010000023.1:0-25620 GCA_045630065.1 Alistipes sp. | reverse complement strand
CAAGGATCATATCATCGAGCAGATGGAGGGCCTGCAGTTCAAGGTGGGACCCAAGTCCTTCTACCAGACCAACTCCGAGCAGGCATATGAGCTCTATAAGGTCACACGCGAATTTGCTGGCCTGAAGGGTAATGAGGTGTTGTACGACCTCTATACAGGTACGGGAACCATCGCCAACTTCTGCGCTCGCCGTGCCAGGAAGGTGGTGGGCGTTGAGTATGTGCCCGAGGCTATCGAGGATGCAAAGGTCAACTCGGCCATCAACGGCATCGAGAATACCTCGTTCTACGCTGGCGATATGAAGGATGTGTTGTCGGACGACTTTGTTGCTCGCAACGGCCGTCCCGATGTGATTATCCTCGATCCTCCCCGCGCAGGTGTCGACGAGCGAGTTATCGAAGTCATTCTGCGTGCCGCTCCCGAGCGCATCGTCTATGTGAGCTGCAACCCCGCCACACAGGCGCGCGACCTGCAGCTTATGGATGGAATGTATGAGGTGGTGGCTGTGCAGCCTGTCGATATGTTCCCTCATACGCACCATGTGGAGAATGTGGTAAAACTCGTTAAGCGCTAAAGCAAGATATTTGCAGTTTCTGCGTTTTATAATAAAACCATAAACAGAAAGTGCTATGAAAAAGATTTTTATTTTAATCTCGGCTATCGTTGTAGCTTGTGTCTTAAACGTTAATTCAGCTGTGGCGCAGAGCGTGGAGATGATTCCCACCGTCGCCGTCAATGGCTCGTCGATTATTCGCGTAGTGCCCGACGAGATATATCTCTCCATTACGCTCGACGAGAGCGACTCGAAGGGTCGTGTAGCCATCGACGAGCAGCGTCGCAAGATGTTTTCGGCTCTGAAGAGGGCAGGTGTCAATTCCGAGGAACAGCTCTTTGTGCAGGATATGTCGAGTATGTATTTCCGTCGCAACCGTTCGCTAGCAGCTACGCAATATGAGCTAAAACTCGGTTCGGCCGATGCCGTACGCAAAGTGTTTGAGGCTCTCGATGAGGCTGGAATTACTAACGTCAATGTCACCCGCACCTCGCACTCCAATCTGGAGGGTCTGCGTAGTGAGGCACGCCAGAAGGCTATGAAGGATGCTCAGCAGCGTGCCCGCGAGTTGGCCGAGGCTGTGGGGCAGACGATAGGCGCTTGCTACGAGATTTCTGACTACACCACCAGTGTACAGCCTGTCTACCGCAAGAATATGCTTATGACAACAGCCCGCGCAATGGATGCGGCTGTAGCCGAGGCGGAGCCCGACGTACAGTTCGAGCAAATTGAGATTAACTACAACGTGTCGGCAAAGTTTTACCTAAATACGAAATAAAAACATTGAGATATGAAGATTGCAAGATTAGTTTTTAACCCCATACAGGAGAATACCTACGTTGTGTGGGATGATACATTGGAGGCCGCTATTATCGACGCCGGCAATATGGGCGAGCGTGAGAA
Source organism: Alistipes sp. (assembly GCA_045630065.1). GTDB lineage: Bacteria > Bacteroidota > Bacteroidia > Bacteroidales > Rikenellaceae > Alistipes. The sequence goes on along the minus strand of JAZQSN010000023.1, from coordinate 24,164 downwards.
CGATGCTCTCGATAAGTTTATCGCTGACCGAGGCCTGAAGCCCGTAGTGGCAATCAACACCCACGGTCACTTCGATCACCTGTTGGGTGTGAACCACCTCATCGACAAGTATGGTGTGAAGTTCGCCCTCTCGTCAAAGGATGAGTTCCTGCTTAAAAGCGCATCGGTGAGTGCCGAGCTCTTTGGCGTTCGTGCTGGCGACCTGCCTGAGACTATCGACATCGACCTTGCTTCAGAGGAGTCAATTAAATTTGGTCAGACCGAGCTTAAGATTATCTCTACCCCCGGCCACACCCCTGGCCACGTGGCACTCTTTGAGCCCGAGGCCGGTGTGCTCTTTACGGGCGACACGCTCTTCCGCGAGAGTATCGGTCGTACTGACCTGCCTGGTGGCGACTACTCATGGATCATGCGCTCGATTATCGACAACATCCTGCCCCTGGGCGACGAGGTGAAGATCTATCCCGGCCACGGCGAGGATAGCACCATCGGCCATGAGTCGATGTATAACCCCTTCGTTGTTGAGGTGCTCAATCAGGAGGTAAACTATAAGAACTAAGCCGATGGGACGACTCTTTCATCGCCTGCTCTATCGTCTGCTCTCGCTCAAGTGTTACCTGCGTGTGGTGAGCCGACTCTTCTTCCTTGCGCGTAAGTTCGGCTTCGGACGCAAGGGTAGGGCGTTGGAGTATAACTACCACCTGCCGCAGTTGGTTGGTCGTGGCGATGTGGCTATCGACATAGGTGCCAACCTTGGTTACTACACCCGCCCGCTGGCCGATATTGTCGGAGCACAGGGCGCTGTTTATGCCGTTGAGCCTGTGCCTGTAATCTTCTCGGTTTTGGAGCGTAACGTTCGGGGTAGAAAGAATGTACACCTTATGAACTATGCGTTGGGTGCCGAGGAGTGTGTTGTTGAGATGGCCAACGACTCGGTTGCCGAGGCTGGTTACTTCGGTACGGGACGCAACTTCATCAGCGAGGGAGCTCTCTCGGGCAAGGCTATCAAGTTCACGGCGCAGATGCGTCGTGGCAGCGAACTATTTGCCGAGTTGGAGCGCATCGATTTTATAAAGTGCGACATCGAGGGTTACGAGCGCATCGTGATGCCCGAACTTCGTCCGCTTATTGAGCGTCATCACCCTACGGTGCTCATTGAAACCGATGGCGACACCCGCCGTCAGATAGTAGATCTCTTCACTGAGTTGGGTTATAATGCCTTTATGCTCAAAGACAGCATCGAAGTCCCTCTTGATATATATAGCGATAAGGATATAATTTTTAGATATTAACCGATTATGAGAATAGATATTATAACAGTTGTTCCCGAGTTGGTTGCTTCACCCCTGGGTGAGTCAATTCTCAAGCGTGCGCAGGAGAAGGGTCTGGTGGAGATTGTTGTGCATAATCTGCACGACTACGCCCACGACAAGCGTAAGACTACCGACGACTACCCCTTCGGTGGCGAGGCGGGTATGGTGATGAAGTGTGAACCCATCTTCGAACTTGTTGAGAAGTTGCAGTCGGAGCGCCACTATGACGAGGTTATCTACACCTCGCCCGATGGCATCACCTACAACCAGCACGAGGCCAACCGCCTCTCGATGTGCGAGAATATCATTATTCTCTGCGGTCACTACAAGGGCATTGACTACCGCATTCGCGAGCATCTTATCACACGCGAGATCTCTATTGGCGACTATGTGCTGACGGGTGGCGAGCTTGCGGCCTGCATCATTGCCGACTCGGTTGTGCGCCTTCTGCCCGGCGCTATTGGCGACGAGGCATCGGCACTGACGGATTGTTTCCAGGACGATTTGTTGGCCCCGCCCGTATATACCCGCCCTGCGGAGTTCCGTGGCTGGCGTGTGCCCGATGTATTGCTCTCGGGTAACTTTGCCGAGATTGAAAAGTGGCAGGAGGAGCAATCCTTCGAGCGCACCAAACGCCTAAGGCCCGACCTTTTGGAAAGAATAAAATAAGGAATATGAAATACTATATCATTGCTGGTGAGCCTTCGGGCGACCTGCACGGCTCAAACTTAATGAAGGGCTTGCGTAAGTCCGACCCCGAGGCTGAGTTCCGCTTCTGGGGTGGCGATATGATGGCCGAGGTGGGAGGCAAGGAGAACCTCGTGAAGCACTATCGCGAGATGTCGTTCTTCGGCTTTGTGCAGGTGGCCCTCAATATCCGCACCATTTTGGGGCAGATGGGCGACTGTTGCCGCGATATTATGGAGTTCGCACCCGATGTAGTTATACTGATTGACTACCCAGGCTTCAATGTCAAGATTGCCAAGTTTGCCCACTCGAAGGGTATCCCCGTGCACTATTACATCGCCCCCAAGGTGTGGGCGTGGAAGGAGCATAGAGTGAAGGCGCTCAAGAAATTTGTTGATAAACTCTACATCATCTTCCCCTTCGAGAAGGAGTATTTTCGAGGAAAGGGCATCGAGCCGCACTTTGAGGGTAATCCCTTGATGGATGCCATCGCCCAGCGCTGTGCCGCCGCTCCCGAGGAGTCGGTTTTTCGCAAGGAGTATGGCCTCGACGAAAGACCCATCGTAGCCCTGCTGGCGGGTAGCCGCGTAAGCGAGATTAAGGCTAACCTGCGTTTTATGGCGCAGTTGGCGGAGCGTATGCCCGCGAAGCAGTTTGTTGTGGCAGGCGTGGGGTGGATTGCGCGCGAGCAGTATGAGGTCTTCACGAAGGATATGCCCGTGAAGTTTGTCTGCGACAAGACCTACGAGCTACTGCAAATATCTGAGGCTGCAGTGGTTACATCGGGCACAGCCACACTCGAGACGGCACTTATCGGTATCCCCGAGTTGGTGGTTTATGGCGTGCCCTGGCTCTACGAGAAGCTCAAGCCCTATGTGCTGAAGATACCTTATGTGTCGCTCGTGAATCTTAACCTTAAGCGCGAGGCCGTTCGCGAGATGGTGGTCTATCATCCCTCGGTGGATGAGGCCGAGAAGGAGCTACGCTCGATACTCAAGGGTGGCGCAAAGCGCGAAAAAATGCTTGCCGACTTTGATGAGTTGCGTGCAATTATTGGCGGAGCAGGAGCGAGCGAGAGGTTTGCGGCCGATATTGTCAAGACAATAAAGAAATAGAGGCTTATGGAACAAATGGTTATAACTCCGTTATTGCACATTGCGATAATTCTTCCGTTGTTGCTTATCTTTATGAAAGAGCGCACGCGCGAGAATTATCTTCGTGTGTTAGGTATCGTAGTTTGCTATTTCATTTATAACGCTGTACTTACCGTACAATTTCAATTTGACTGCCTAAATATAATCAACGGTAATTGGAATTGGGATGGCAAGATTTACGGAATTGTGTGCGGTGTAGCGATGTATTTTCTGTTCCGCCGACAGTTCGCCGACAACAACTTCTTTACTCTACGCCAAGATAAGGCAGGGCTGAAATCGGCATTTAAGGTTGTTATTGCTATAATGTGCGTTAGTCTCCTCGGTGGAATTGTGAATGACAAAGAATTTAATCTCGAAACATTGCTCTTTCAGCTCTCGATGCCCGGCATAGATGAGGAGATAATGTATAGAGGAGTAATGCTCGGTTTGATGTGTAGTGCACTGCGTGTTGGTGGTGCCGCGTGGAGAACTCCTGCCATTATAATCAATGCTATTCTGTTCGGACTTGTACACGCTTTGTCGTTTAGCGACGGGGCGCTACAAATAAATGCGATGAATTTCGTCTGGACTGGGATATTGGGTTATAGCTTTGGATATATTATCATAAAGACTCGTAGTATTGTAATACCTATGCTAACCCATAACCTTTACAATTTCACATTGAACCTGCTGGCGATGATTTAGTAAACATAGAAAAATAGAATCACAATGAAGATAATCTGTATCGGTCGTAACTATGCCGACCACGCTAAAGAGCTCAACGACGGTGCCGAAATACCCAAGGAACCCCTCTTTTTCCTAAAGCCCGACACGGCACTGCTCCGCAATAACGACCCTTTCTACGTTCCCTCGTTTTCAAATGAGGTGCATTATGAGTGCGAGTTGGTGGTGAAAATCAACCGCTTGGCTAAGTGCATCGACGAGCGTTTTGCATCGCGTTGTTACGACGAGGTGGGACTCGGTATCGACTTCACGGCACGTGACCTCCAGCGCGAGGCCATCCAGAAGGGTCTGCCGTGGGAGATGTGCAAGGGCTTCGACCACTCGGCAGCGCTCTCGCCCGAGTTTGTGCCTTTGGCAGAGCTGGGTGGCGATGTGCAGAACCTTGAGTTCGAGATGGAGCTCAATGGCGAGGTGCGCCAGCGAGGATTCACCAAAGATATGCTCTTCTCGGTGGATAAAATCATCAGCCACGTGTCAAAATATATGACGCTGAAGATTGGCGATTTGATTTACACAGGCACGCCCGTAGGTGTTGGTCCCGTGAAGGCGGGTGACAATATCAAGGCGCGCATTGGCGGACATACGTTGTTGGATTTTGATGTGAGATAGTATGCTTTTACACGATAAACTAAAGGAGTATCGACTTATTCTCGCTTCGCAGTCGCCACGCCGCCGACAGCTTTTGGCCGATGCGGGCATAGAATTCGAACTCGCTCCACGCTTCGAGTGCGAGGAGTCGTTCCCCGAAGATATGCAGGCAGACAAAGTGGCGGAGTTCCTCTCTTGTCTAAAAAGCGAGGCCTACCCCGAGCCGCTTGGCGAGCGCGATATTCTGCTTACGGCCGACACGGTTGTTATCGCTAATTCGCGTATTTTGGGCAAACCTGCGGATAGGGTGGAGGCCATAGCAATGATTTCGATGCTGTCGGGATGTGAGCACGATGTGGTCACGGGTGTTACACTCCGCACCTCCACACGCACGCATAGTTTCTCGGTACAATCAAAGGTGCGTTTCCGTTGCCTGGATGAGGAGGAGATTGCCTATTATGTCGATACCTATCGCCCCTACGATAAGGCTGGTGCCTACGGCATTCAGGAGTGGATAGGCTACGTCGGCATCGAGGGTATCGAGGGCTCGTTCTATAACGTGATGGGACTGCCCGTGCAACGGCTCTACTGCGAATTGAAGGAGATGGTGTAACTCCTTGAAAATAGAGAAGGCTGTCAACTTGTGTTGACAGCCTTTTTTTGTATAGAAAAATCTCTCTTTACTCGAATTTTGCAGAGCGGAGCACAACGCGCACAGATTCGGGGTTTACCTGGCGGATGATGTGCTGCTGGCCGTGGACGTAGCGGTCGTAGAGCTCCGAGTTGTAGTTGCGGATTGTAAGCAGACCCACATCCTCGGTCTTATCAACCATAAAGTTTTCCTCCTCGAGAGCCTTAATCAGCTCGTCGATATGCCAAGAGGCGTCAACACATAGGCCCAAATCTACTGCAGAGTTGTTGATAAGGTGAGTCTTGATGCGGTAAGAGTCCAGAAGCGAGAAGATTTCGCTGAACTGCTCCTCCATAACGAATGAGAAGTCTTTCGAGCGGATGATCAAGAGCACCTGATTGGGTTTGTAGATCATAATGGGGATGTTGACACGCTCAGCCTCGCTATTGATAACGGTGCCGGGCTTGGTCTTGTCGCCAAAGGGACGTACATACAAAGGTATGTTCTTGTTCTGCAGGGGCTTGATGGTCTTGGGGTGGATGATCTGTGCGCCACTGTAAGCGAGCTCGATGGTGTCGAGGTAGTTCAGCGCGTCGATCTTCACTGCGTCCTTGAAAATCTTGGGATCGGCATTCAATACACCCTCCACATCCTTCCATACCGACATCGACTCTGCCGAGAGAATGTTCGCCACAACAGCCGCCGAGTAGTCTGAGCCCTCGCGACCCAGAGTGGTGGTTGTGCCGTCGGGAGCACCACCGATAAAGCCCTGACCCACGAATACACCTACGCCGGTGTTCTCGATAGCTGCACGCAGACGGTGCTTCGAGGCCTTGATATCCACGTTGGCATCCTTGTGGCGCTGGTTGGTGAGCAGTGTTGTACGCATATCAATCCAGCGGTTACGCATACCGATGTGGTTGAGATATTTCGATATGATTGTTGTCGATATCAACTCGCCATATGCAACGATGGTGTCGTACCACAACTCGGCATCGGCCGAACGATATACGATGTCGTTGACGATGTTACGCAACTGACCAAACAGAAGTGTTACCTCGTTGATGTTTGTAGGCTCGCCCCACAGGTTGTCGATGATCTCGGCGTGGTATGCCTGAACCTGTTTTATCTCCTCGTTAGCCTCCTCTTTACGGCCATTCTGCATATGGGTAAAGACACGCTCAAGGGCATTTGTGGTCTTGCCCATTGCTGAAACGATGATAAAAAGATCCTGCTCACCCTCAACGATGTGAGCCAAATTACGCACTCCATCGGCTGTTCGCACCGAGGCTCCTCCAAACTTGTAAACTTTCATATTCTACTCTCTAAAATTGCATAATAGGCTGCAAAGATAGAAATTTTTGTCATTGCGCCCTTTTTTTTACGCATATTTTGTTATCTTTGGTGGGTAAATGTGGCATAAATATGCTTCGATGGGGGTGTAGCCACATATTCGGGCAGTTAAATACACACAAAAACAATAATCGTATGAAAAAACTACTTACTCTTTTGGTATGCGTGGGCGCAGCCTTCACGCTTCAGGCACAGGAGATTTCGATGGGCGGAGGTGGCCTTGAGAATCCCACAATCAATCCCGACAACTCGGTGACATTTACATTCAATGCCCCCAACGTGGCAACCATCGAAATCGATGGCGAGTTTTTGCCTGCACGCGAGATTCGCACACAGCAGGGCACTCGCACAACAACCCGCACCCCGCTTGCCAAGAGCGCCGAGGGCGTGTTTACACTCACTACACCTCCTCTGGAGTCAGATTTTTACACCTACAACCTCTATATGGATGGTGTTCGCGTGGTGGATCCCAACAACGTCTATCAGAATCGTGACGTGGCCAACCTGATTAACTACTTCATCATCGGTGGTGGCCACGGCGACAACTTCGATGTGCAGGACGTACCTCACGGCAACGTATCGAAGGTGTGGTATCCCTCGCCTCGCGCCAAGATGGCACAGCGTCGTATGAGCGTCTATACTCCCGCTGGCTACAACCCTGCCGACCGTCGTACAAAGTACCCCGTGCTCTACATTATGCACGGCATTGGTGGCGACGAGAACGCTTGGATCGATGGTGGTCGCGTGCCTCAGGTGCTTGACAACCTCATCGCTTCGGGTGCAGCCGAGAAGATGATTGTCGTTGTGACCAACTCAAATATGAGCCAGCAGGCATCGCCCGGTGATGCCCCCGCAAGCCGTCATCGTCCCCAGCTGATGGTGCCGGGCAATATGGATGGTCAGTTCGAGGAGAGTTTCCTCGATGTAGTGGAGTTCATCGAGAGCAACTACAATGTATATAAGGACAAGGCTCACCGCGCATTGGCAGGACTGTCGATGGGTGGTTTCCACACCGTTTACATCTCGGCCAACTATCCCGATTTGTTCGACTACGTATGTCCTCTTTCGGCAGCTTTGGTTGCTCCGCAGGGTGGCCGCGACAGCTACATCTACAAGGATCTGGATGCCAAGTTGGCCGTTCAGTTCAAGAAGGCTCCCAAGCTCTACTGGATTGCTTGCGGTAAGGACGACTTCCTGGTAAACAACAACAAGGAGTTTATGAAGAAGATGGACGAGAAGGGCTACAAGTATGAGTACGTCGAGACTGATGGTGGCCACACCTGGAAAAACTGGCGTAACTACCTCACAATGTTCGTTCCTCGCCTCTTCAAGTAGGCTTTGCAAAGGGGCTTTCGGGCTCCATCGTACAACAATAGATGATTTATAGATTTGATACATTGGCCTCGTCAAACGACGAGGCCGCTTTGCCACACTATGCCGAGGGCGATGTTATCGTTGTCGAGCAGCAGACCGCAGGTCGTGGTCAGCGAGGCCACAGCTGGGAGAGTGGAGTGGGACAAAATCTCACACTCTCGGCTCTGTTTGAGCCCACGTTCCTAAACCCTTCATCACAGTTCCTTTTGTCGGAGGCTGTGGCGTTGGGCGTAAAGGATATGCTTGCAACATACGGCATCGAGGTCAAGATAAAGTGGACCAACGACATATATGTGGGAGATAAGAAACTTGCTGGTATTCTCATCGAGCACAAATTGCAAGGCTCGGGCATTGCTCGCACCATAGCCGGCATCGGGTTGAATGTCAACCAGACCGAGTTTTCGGCCCAGTTGCCAAACCCCGTGTCAATGGCGCAGGTGGCGGGCCGTGAGTTCGACCGCGACGAGGTTTTGGAGCGTCTGAATGAGTCCCTCGTACGTCGCTACGAGCAACTGCGTGGGGGCGATGGCGAGACGTTGCAAAAAGATTATCACCGTTCGCTCTATCGCCTTGATAGTCAGTATTACTACGCCTTGCCTGATGGCACCCGTTTCCGTGGTACGATAAGGGGTGTGGCCGAGTCAGGTGCGCTGGCAATCGAGCACGAGCAGGGTGAGTTGCATCACTACCTATTCAAGGAGGTGGAGTTTGTCATCGCTCAAGGGTAGGCTGCGGGCCGAGCGGTGTTTGTAAAGATAATGTTATTTTTTCGCCCAAGTGGATGAAAAATGTTCAAAAAAATGCATTGTCATAAAGAAATAACCGCTATCTTTGTGTTAGTTAAAATGCTTTATTGTCACCGTAGGTGTGGCAACGGGCAAACAGTTACCGATTAAGGATTATTAAACCAATAAAGTTATGAACATTCCTTCTGAATTGAAGTATTCGAACGACCACGAGTGGTGTCGTGTCGAGGGCGAGTTCGCCTATGTAGGTATTACCGATTTCGCACAGAGCCAGTTGGGCGATATCGTATTCGTTGACGTTCCCACCGTGGGCGAGACTTTGGCCGCAGGTGAGGTGTTTGGCTCTATCGAGGCCGTTAAGACCGTTAGCGATGCTTTCATCCCCGTTGGTGGTGAGGTTGTTGAGTTCAACGACGCTGTTGATGCCGATCCCGCATTGGTAAACTCTGATCCCTATGGCGAGGGCTGGATGATCAAGGTTAAGATGTCGAATCCCGCCGACTACGACGCTCTTTTGAGCCCCGAGGCTTACGCCGAGCTCATTGGCTAATGTAAGATTATTCAAACCATATAACAAAGTAAAAAACAATTATGTCAAAAGTAACAGTTATCGGCGCCGGTATGGTTGGCGCTACTTGTGCTAACGTATTGGCTGCTCGCAACGTAGCAGACGAGGTAGTACTTATCGACATCAAGGAGGGCCTCTCTGAGGGTAAGATGCTCGATATGTATCAGGCTGCTGCAACCACCGACTCTAAGGTGAAGATGGTTGGCTGCACCAACGACTACAAGAAGACCGCAAACTCTGACGTTGTGGTTGTAACCTCAGGTATTCCCCGTAAGCCGGGTATGACTCGTGAGGAGTTGATTGGTACCAACGCTAACATCGTTAAGAGCGTAGTATCACAGGCATTGGCACACTCACCTCGTGCTATCTTCGTTATCGTATCTAATCCTATGGATACAATGGCGTACCTTACATTGAAGTCTACAGGTCTTCCCAAGAACCGCGTAATCGGTATGGGTGGTGCTTTGGATTCTTCACGTTTCCGTTGCTACTTGGCTAAGGCTGCCAACGCTAACATCCACGATGTTGACGGTATGGTAATCGGTGGTCACGGTGATACCACTATGATTCCTTTGATTGCTAAGGCTACTATCAAGGGTGTTCCTGCATCGCAGTTCCTTTCAAAGAAGAAGCTCCAGCAGGTTGCTGCCGACACTATGGTAGGTGGTGCAACTCTTACTGGCCTTCTTGGCACATCAGCTTGGTATGCTCCCGGCGCAGCTGCAGCATCTGTAGTTGAGTCAGTATTGGGCGACCAGAAGCGTATTATCCCTTGCAGCTGCTATCTCGAGGGTGAGTACGGCCAGAGCGACATTATGATCGGCGTTCCCGCTGTTATCGGTCGCAAGGGTATCGAGAAGATCGTTAAGATTGACCTTAACAAGGAGGAGCAGGCTCAGTTCGAGGCTTCTGCTGCTGCCGTTCGCAAGGTAAATCAGATTTTGGTTGATACCAACGCTATCTAATCTAACTGATAGCAAACAAAAAAAGAAAAAAATAATTGGGTAGGAAGTTCCTCGCCGTAAGGCGGGGAACTTTTTTTGTGCGCGTGTGACAACGCCAAAGGGTGGCGCAAGTCGGGCGATACATAAAAAGTGAAGAAAATATACATATATTTAAAAAATATCGTTTATTTTTGTAGTTTCTCAAGCTATTTTGAGACTATTACATAAAGAGTTACTATGGAGGAGAAGGATAATAAGAAGATTAAATATAAGAATCCCTTTGTCGATGAGAGTGCCTTCGAGGGCGATGAGGGCCCCAAGCCCAGCGAGGACGAAGTGCTTATGGAGGAGGCTAAACAGCACACCGAGATAAGGGTTGTCAAGACCTATATGGCTTTGGGTATGGTCATCGGCCTTGCCTTGGGTGCGGTGGTTGGCTTGCTGGTAGGAAAACTTAATTTTTGTATGGGTATAGGTATGCTCATCGGCCTGTTGGCGGGTACCTGCATCCAAAAGAAACCCTCCGAGGAGCAGGAATAATCAGAAACAAAACGCAAATAAATATAAAGAATATGAGAAAATTTATGCTTTTGGTCATCGCCGCCATTATGGGCGTGACCTTCGCGGCACAGGCACAGATGGATGTGCAGCAGCAGTTGCCTGCTGATCCCGCAGTGCGTAAGGGTGTGCTTGAAAACGGACTTACTTACTACATTCGCCACAACGAGAAGCCCAAGGGTATGGCCGAGTTCTACATCCTGCACGATGTAGGCGCCATTCAGGAGGGCGACAACCAGCAGGGTCTGGCTCACTTCCTCGAGCACATGGCATTCAACGGTACGAAGACCTATCCCGGCAAGTCACTCATCGAGTACTTGGAGAAGATTGGTGTTAAGTTTGGCGCTAACCTCAATGCAGGTACTTCGTGGGACTACACTCAGTACTATATGACCGACGTGCCTGTGGCACGCGAGAGCGTTGTGGACTCTACTCTTATGATTCTGCACGACTGGTCGCACTTCATTACACTCGACCCCAAGGAGATCGACTCTGAGCGTGGCGTTATCAAGGAGGAGTTGCGTACACGTGACGGTGCACAGTGGCGTTCGCAGATTGCTATGATTAAGGCTATCGGTAAGGGTACGCTCTATGAGCACCGTAACCTCATCGGTTATTTGGAGGGTTTGGAGGGCTTCACCTATGACGACCTTCGTGCATTCTACGACAAGTGGTATCGCCCCGACTATCAGGCTGTGGTAGTTGTTGGTGATGTTGACGTTGATAAGGTTGAGCAGAAGATTAAGACCATTATGGCTGACATCCCCGCCCCTGCAGCCAACGCTGCGCAGAAGGATGTAATCGTTGTACCCGATAACGACGAGCCCATCGTGAGTGTCTTTGCTGATCCCGAGATGCAGCAGTCTAGCCTGATGATTATGTACAAGTCGCAGGCTATGCCCAAGGAGATGAACAACACGCTGATGTATGAGTTGACCAACATCCTCAAGTTTTATATCACCGAGATGATTAACGAGCGTTTGATGGACATCGCTCGCAAGCCCAATGCTCCCTTCCTTCAGGCTGTATTCGAGCCCGCCTCATCGTTTGGCATCGTTCCTACGTTGGAGGTATCGGTAGGTCAGGTCGTTACACAGGACGGCAAGATTATGGAGGGTTATAAGGCTCTTCTTACCGAGATGGAGCGTATGCGTCGCCACGGCTTTACAGAGAGCGAGTGGGAGCGTGCCAAGAGCAATATCTTAGCAAGCGTTGAGTTGGGCTACAACAGCCGCGAAGATCGTCGCCACTCATATTTTGCAAACCGCTATATCGATAACTTCCGCACAGGTACTCCCATCTACGATGCCGAGACCGAGTACCAGCTCGACAAGCAGCTCGTTGAGATGATTTCGTGCGATATGGTAAACGCTACCGTAAAGCAGATGTACGACCCCTTGAAGAATGCCGTTATCGTTGCTAACTCACCCGTGAAGGATGGCGTTGCAATCCCCACCGAGGCGGAACTTGTAGGCGCACTGAAGGCTGCCGTTGCTGCCGATGTTGAGGCATTCCAGGATAATGTAGTTAAGGAGCCCCTTATCTCTGACGAGAGCGCACTCAAGGGCTCAAAGGTTGTGAAGAGCGTCAAGGATGAGTCACTCGGCTTTACAGAGTGGACCTTGGCCAACGGTATTAAGGTTGTTATCAAGCAGACTCCCTATCAGGCCGACAACATTGGCGTTGAGGCTATCTCTGACGGTGGTGCTGCCGTATTTGGCAACGATATGTACTACTCGGCACAGATGTTGGGTGGTGTAATGTCTACATCGGGTATCTCTAAGTTCTCGGCATCGGATCTTCGCAAGCAGCTCTCTGGTAAGACCGCGAGCGCAGGCCTTGGCGTAAGCAGCTACGAGCACGTCGTAACGGCTTCTGCAGCGTTGAAGGATGTGGAGACTATGTTCCAGCTTCTGTACTTGCAGTTCACCGCTCCTCGCTTCTCTGAGGATGACTTCACAACGCTGATGAACCGCTACAACTCGATGCTGGCTAATCAGACATCTAACCCCGACTTCATCTTCTCACAGAATGTTCAGAAGTCACTATATAACGACAACTATCGTCGTCAGCAGCTCACTCCCGAGCTTCTGCAGACAATCAAGTTCGAGCATATGCCCGCTATCCACCAGCGCCTCTACTCTAACGCTGCCGACTTCCGCTTTACCTTCATCGGTAACATGAGCGAGGAGCAGCTCAAGCCCTATGTGGAGAAGTATATCGGTTCGCTGCCCACGGCTAAAAAGCCCAGCAATGTATATGCCGACGACAATGTGGATTACGCTAAGGGTGGTGTAGTGAACGACTTCCGCACCAAGATGGAGCAACCCAAGGTATCGGTATTATTCGCTTATACGGGCGATATGGCTGTGACGATGAAGAATAAGTTGATTGCAACATACCTCACTACGGCTCTCGATAACCGTTACCTGAAGTCAATCCGCGAGGAGAAGGGTGGAACGTACGGCGTAGGTGTCAGCGCAGCACTTATTCCTCGCACCAAGCAGTATGCTTTGCAGGTTCAGTTCGACACTAACGATCAGATGGCCGATGAGTTGATGGCAATCGTGGTAGCCGAGTTGGAGAAGATTGCCGCTGAGGGTCCTCTGAAGGAGGATATGGATAAGACTCGAGAGTACGAGAACAAGAACTACACGAAGTCTATCGAGCAGAACTCATGGTGGTCAAATGCTATCCTCTATAAGTATAGATATGGCATCGACTACGTTAAGGAGTACCTCGATGCAGTGAATAGTGTTACGGCTGCCGATGTTCAGGCTCTGGCACAGCAGATTCTCAAGGATGGTAACCTTGTAAAGGTTGTAATGCGTCCCGAGAAATAATAAGTCTCGATGGAGAATGATAAGCACGCTTTTGGGCGTGCTTTTTTTTGTGCAATAAAAAAGCTGGCAAACCCTTTGGTTTGTCAGCCTCTATTTTGTTATGGCCTGGGCCTTTTCTGTTTCGATTTTTTCGATGGTGCGTGTTATGTAGTTCTGTATATCCTCACGCAGTTTGCCGTAGAGTGGGCACGAAGTGTAGTTCTCGTTGTCGAGCAACACGTCGCGTATCGAACGCAGCGAGTTCATATAGTTGCTCATCTCGTTCTTGAGATGCACACCCTGTATGTTGGAGGCGTTTATCTTCGCCACCGACATCGTACGCAACTTCTCGCATACGGAGTTCAATATCGGCATCACCACATTGTCCATCAGCGTGTGACCGTGCATAAACAAATAGGTATTCTCGGGCTCGACACCCTTGCTGCGCAGATACTCGGCAAATGGTCCCATATGTGCATTCATATCGGGGTGCTCATCCTCCAGACGTCGCAGTTTGCGCTGCACCTGTCGCTCCAGCCACGCCAGCGTGTCGGCGCCGTTACGCTCCACCTCGAGATAACCCAACCTTACAGTATTCTTAAACTCTGCCAGCGGGAAGACCGATTCGTGGGAGAGTTGAGCCGAGTAGGCGTACCACAAAAATATGGGATAAATCGTGCGCGAGTAGCAGGCCATAAATCCTTCGAAGTCGAATATGTGGCTGTCGTTCTTGGTAGCCTTCACACATACGTTGTGCAGCGATGGAGCATAGCACAGGTAGTTCTCCGTGGCGTATGTGTAGGTGTGGAACATATAGCGAGCCTCGCTTATCAGACGAGCCGTTTCGGTGTGTGTGCCGAATAGATAGTCGAAGTCGGAGTCGACGCAGAGCAACATCTCGTCGCTAGACTGCGGAATCATCGAGAGCAGCACCTTCTTGCCCTTGGGCAGATCCTCGCGCGTAGGAACCGATATCTCGAAACGCAGGTAGGGGTTGTCGAAGTGGTCGAATATACCGCGCCAGAAAGCTACATCCTCATAACCCTCGACAAAAACTCGCACCACACGTCGTCCATCGTCCACAGGCTTGGGCAGACAACACGCCTGCACCCTGCTGCGACTCAGGGTATCCTCGTATTTGAGTTTCTCGATGGTTGTTCGTCTCATTTTGCGGTAGAAATGGTGCGTTACACACTCTGTTTACGCACACCCCTTGCTGGGCGTGCTGCCAGACACAACCAAATGTAGTAATTATTTCTCAGATAACAAAATCTCAGAGTCGTTATGCGATAATTTCAACATCATATCTCACTCCACTCGCCACGCTTACACCATCAGGAATGCCAAGTAGCAGGCCACGGTGCAGAGTGCAAGCAGCGCCTTCAGCCAAATCGAGCGCACGCGAATGAGTAGGTAGATAAGTGCTGAGGCCAGTGTGCCGAAGATGGTGAGGTTGATTACCTTGCTATCGCCAAAGTGGTAAACCGAGCCGCCGTTGTAAAGCACATCGGCAACGGCCAGCACGAAGTAGTTGAAGACGTTGCTACCAGCGATGTTACCGAAGGCTATGTCGAAATTACGCATACGGAAGAGCGAGATGGTCGATGTAACCTCCGGCAGCGATGTGGCTACGCCAAGGAACAGAGCGCCAGCAAGTCCCGAGCCGAGGTTAAGGCTTGTTGCGATGTCGTCGGTAACGTATGTAAGAATTACGCTTGCCACGATAATACCCAAGCTGGCCAGCACAAAACGCACCACAATGGTACGCAACGAGAGCGTTACCTCGTCGCCATCCTTCTCGTCGTCCTCCGAGCCGTTGTCGCCCGCCAGAAAACGCACCGAGAGAGCGTACAACACAAATACGATGACAGATGTAATGCTTACAAAGAACAAAGGGCTATCGGTCGAGCCGAGGATGATATTATTGCCGCCCATCAGTTTCCAGTTGAGTATCGTAGCCAGATACATCGACATCAACAGCAACATCACGTAGCGGTGGCTTCTAGCAAGTTTGGCGGCTGTGAAGCCCTTGATGAAGACCAGAATCACTACGGCCAGCATACCGAAGTTAAAGAGGTTGCTGCCTAATATATTACCAATGCATAGCGACGGGTTGTCGATGAGTATCGTTGCCGATATGCTGGTGAAGAGTTCGGGAAGTGATGTGATGGCCGAGAGAAGCACTCCGCCCAGGAAGGCGCCAGAGAGGCGTGTCGAGCGGTCAATCATATCGATGTAGCGCGATGCCAGAATCGAGAACCACACAACGGCCGTCACGGTGATGAGGTAGATAACGTATAACATAAATGTGAATTGGAAATTCGGTTTAGTTCAAGGCTTCCATTCCTCGCGTGGGCGAGGCGTCGAGACGGATGGCTATGAAGAGCAGAATGGTGAAGGCAATCATCGAAGAGCCACCATAGCTGATAAATGGCAACGGAATACCCATTACGGGGATGAGTCCGATGGTCATACCCAGGTTCACCATAGCGTGGAACAACAGGATGGCTGCCACCGAGTAGCAATATATTCGGCTGAAGGGCTCCTGCTGTCGTTCACCCATCTTCATCAGACGCAAAATCAACGAGCATAGCAGGGCCAACACCACCATAGAGCCTACAAATCCCCACTCCTCGCCTGCGGTGCAGAAGATAAAGTCGGTGTGCTTCTCGGGCACAAAGTATTTCGACTGCGTGCCTTGCATAAATCCCTTGCCTATCAGGCCACCCGAGCCAATGGCAATCTTCGACTGGTTTACATTGTAATCGATACCTGCGGGGTCGTTGATAATTCCCAGGAAGCTTAAAATACGCTCCTTCTGGTGGGGCTGCAACACCGACTCGAAAATCACATCGGCCGCAGGTACGAAGATTACCGAGGCGATGAAGAATCCCAGGGTAAGGAATATGCTCTTTATGTTTTTGCTCACTGCGTAGATTGCAGCTACCACAACACCCACCGCCACGGCAATGATGAGCGACTGGTAACCCGTCAGCGCACTATCGAATAGGGTGGTCGATACGCCATAGAGGATAACGGCCA
The DNA here is from genome assembly GCA_045630065.1 of Alistipes sp. Lineage (GTDB taxonomy): Bacteria > Bacteroidota > Bacteroidia > Bacteroidales > Rikenellaceae > Alistipes. The sequence continues at coordinate 7,661 of JAZQSN010000023.1, read as the reverse complement.
GCATAATGATACTTGCCAAAAATGTTATGTGCAGACGCCACGCGCGACCCATCATCATTGCATTCGAGATGGTGAATATCAGCACCAGCACGCATAGCAGCGCCAGCGGTGTGAACAGGAACGAGAAGAGGAAGAGTGTCGCCACCATAATGATGGGGATACATAGCCACTTGTTCAATCCCTCGCGGTAAAGCACCAGAATAAACGAACTCAACACTACGCCCGAGCCCGTGTCGTTCTGCATCAGTATGACGGCAAAGGGCAGGAGTATAATAGTTGCCACACGCATCAAATCGCCAATGCGGTTGATGGAGAAGGTGTAGTTACTCATAATGCGCGCCACAGCCAGAGCTGTTGCAATCTTTGCAAACTCGGCAGGCTGTATTCGCACCGGGCCCAACTCATACCAAGCCTTGGCTCCATTGGTTGGGGGGGCTATAGCATCGGGCATAATGATGGTGCCGGCGGTAAAAATCAGCGCTATGAAGTAGATGTAGTAGGCATACATATGGTAATAGCGCGAGTCGAGCAGCAGTATGAAAATTCCCACCACGAAGGCCACGCACGCCCACAGAGCCTGCTTTACGTGGTTCTGACGTATGCTGAAGAAGCTATCGATGTCGTCGTTATATCCAGCCGAGGCCACGCATACCAGACCCACCATCACCAGCAGCAGGTAGAGTATAATGGCCACGCGGTCGATACCACCGAAGAGCGATATGTTGTTTCTGCTTTGAATCATTACTCTTTAATTCTATAGCGTTCGGGCAATCTGTAGGGCAGGTTCTTGACACTTGTCACCAGCTCGGGGCGGGTGATGGTGTCGGTCAGGTACAACTCCTCGATAAGGCTGGCGATGGGCAACGCGGCGCTGGCACCGAAACCTCCGTGCTCGACATACACCGAGATGGCAATCTTGGGGTTGTCCTTGGGAGCAAACGAGAGAAAGGTCGAGTGGTCCTGTCCTGCAGGGTTCTGTGCCGTACCTGTCTTACCGCACACATCCCAGCCGGGCAGATAGGCTCGCGACGATGTACCCGCTCCGGGCACATTCACACCTCGCCACATACCCTCGATGATGGGCTCGAAGTGTTTGGCGTCGACCTTGGTGTACTGACGCTCGTAGAAACGTCTGTCGAGCGAGTCCTGACCCTCGATGGCCTTCACGATGTGAGGGATGTAGTAGTAACCACGGTTGGCCACTATGGCGGCAAGGTTTGCCATCTGCAATGGCGTACAACCCAACTCACCCTGACCAATCGAGAGCGAGATTACGGTGTGCGAGTTCCACGAGCCACGATAGCGTTTGTCGTAGAGTTCGCTCGTAGGCACCAGACCCGACTTCTCGTCAAGGAAGTCGGAGTCGAGCTTACGGCCAAAGCCGAAGCTGCGCACATAGTCGGCCCAGTGGTCGAGGCCCTCCTTTACGTTGTCGAACTTGCGGTTCTCGATTATGTTGCGGAACACATAACAGAAGTAGGCGTTGCACGACTGTGCTACAGCGTTGCGCAAGTCGAGCGGTGAGGCGTGGGCGTGACATCCCATTCGCACCTTGCCCCAGTTGTAACCGTTGTGGCAGGGGTAAGCGTTATCGGGCGATAGCGTACCCTCCTGCAGGCCGATAAGTCCCTGCACCAGCTTGAAGGTAGAGCCCGGCGGGTAGAGCGACTGCACAGCACGATTAAACATCGGCTTCTGCGGGTTGTTCAACATCTTCATATAGTTGTTGCCTCGCTGACGACCTACCATATCGTCGGGGTCGAACGTCGGAGCTGAGGCCATAACCAAAATCTCACCTGTCGATGGCTCGATGGCCACCACAGCACCCATCTTACCCTCGAGTAGCTCCTCGGCAAACGACTGCAGACGTGCGTCGATGGTCGAGGTGATACGCAGACCGGGGGTGGGCAGGGTGTCGTACATACCATCCATATATGAACCCTTGATTGCTCCGTAGCGGTCGCGCTCGAGCACCATCACACCGTCGTCGCCGCGCAGGTAATGCTCGTAGGCACGCTCCACACCGCTCTTGCCGATGTAGTCGCCCTGACGATATTCGCCCTCGCCCTGCTTAATCTCATTTTCGGTTACCTCACCCAGATTGCCCAGCAGGTTGCCTCCAATCTTGAGAGGGTATTGGCGCGCGGTACGTTGTACGGTATAGAAACCGGGAAAGCTATGCTCGTCGAAACGCAGCTTGGCATCCTTGCTTACATAGTTTATAATACGATAGGGTGCTCGCGGATTCATACGAGCGTTATTCAGATGACGTATGAGTTGCTCTCGGCCAAGCTCGAGCAGGGTGCAAAGACGTGTGGTGTCGAAGCCCGCCTTGGGAATGTCGCGATAGGTGACCATCAGGTCGTAGCACTCCATACTCTGCACCAGAAACTCGCCGTGGCGGTCAACCACCTCGCCACGCGGAGCATACTGCACCTCGTAGTTAAGCACATTGCCTGCCGCCATACTTTTGTAGCGGGTGTCGATTAACTGAAAATAACCAATACGGCACGCCAGTACCGCAAAGATGAATAGCACGATAAAGCGGAGCATCGTGCGTCGGGTATATACATCGTTGTCGGCCATAGCTACTTAATGATTATTTTCTCGATGAATAGTTTTACTATGTACCAAATCAGCACGGCCGATGTGGCGCAGCTCACAAGCAGGCGCAACAGTGTGTGATGCAGGTTGCTCAGCGAAATGGAGTCGAGCATAAAGAATATCACACCGTGCAACAACGTAGCCAGCAGAATATACCAGCGCAGGTTCTTTGGCTGCAGACGATGCAATGCGAGCATACTCTCGTCGGCCGATGTGCGGTGGCCGATGGCGGCGCTAAGAAGTGCCGGACGCAAGAATCCTACGGCTGTAGCCGCGATGACATTCAGTCCCCCTGTGCCGGTGAGCAGGTCAATCGTCAGACCCATCAACGTGGCCAGCAGCATAACCCATATGTGCTTCATATCGAGCGGCAGGATGATGATGAATGCCGTGTAGATGAAGGGGTGAAAGTATATGCCGAGGTAGATGTTGTCGATCAGAAAAACCTGCAACAACACCAGCACCACGAAGGCTACGGCATATAGTATATTTTTTTGCATTTACTCTTCTATGTTAAAACTCTTTCATGCGATCCGACTGCATCAGCTCCTCGGCCTCGCCATAGGTTGTGTTCTGTATGAGGATTACGTTGCTCAAGCGGGACATATCGGCCGCCAGGCGAATCTCCACATCGTATGAGGTGTGGTTTGAGTTCTCTACGAAACTCTCCACATAGCCGATGCGTATGCCCTCGGGGAAGTAGTGCGATAGGTTCGACGATGTAACCTCGTCGCCAATTTCGATGTCGGTGTACTTACTCAACTCGCGCATCTGCACCCTGTAGGGCGAGGTGCCGTCCCACGATATCGCACCTGCGTGACCGTCGCGCGAAATCTTGCCGCTGGTGCGGAACTTAGTATTGAGCATAGGCACTACGATGGCATAGTTATCTGAACATACCAACACATATCCCACCATTGCTCCATCGGGAGTCACAACAGCCATATCCTCCATCACGCCCTGTTGGCGTCCTCGGTTGAGGGTGATAAAGTTTTGCGGCTCATTTACCGAGCCCGACACCACACGTGCCGTGGTGTAGCTGTATTGCGCCAACGAAGCCATCGTTGTGGAGTCCATAGCGGCCATCGTCAGAGTGTCGGTGGTGAGTTGCGACTCACGCTCGCGATAGAGTGCAAGGCTGTTTTCCAACTCGGCTACGCGCGCTGCCAGCATCTGGTTTTCGTTACGCAGTGTGAAGTAGTGGCGCAGCGAATATATGCTCTGGTTGAGTGAGCCCGTAACGCTGGTTGCATAGGCCAAAATCTTAGCCTTGGCATACGATGTCGAATGTGCATAATAATCGAGTGCTATTGCCTCGATTAGGATGAACAATAGCACAACGTATATTCTGCGGATAAATTCAATGAGTTTATACATACCCCGACAGCACCACTCACGAACGGTTGGCTGGCATAGTATGTCAGCCCTTATTCGATAGGTTTAGAATTGTATGTGGTAACGACTAATTATCGTGCATCAAGAACGAGAACTTGTCCACGTTCTTCATTGCAATGCTCGTACCGCGTGCGATGGCGCGCAGAGGATCCTCGGCAATATGCACGGGAAGGCCCGACTTGTTTGACAAACGCTTGTCAAGACCCTTAATCAATGCACCACCACCAGCGAGGTAGATACCGTTCTTCACGATGTCGGCATAGAGCTCGGGGGGCATAGTCTCGAGTACGGTCATAAGCGCAGCGTCGAGCTTTACGAGCGACTTCTCCAATGCGTATGCAATCTCGGTGTATGAGAGAGTCACGGTCTGCGGAAGTGCTGTGAGCATATTGGGACCTGTGAGCACGAAATCCTCGGGCTCCTCGTCCAAATCCGAGATAGCAGCGCCAATGGCGTGCTTAATCTCCTCGGCTGTGCGCTCGCCGATACGGATATTATGCTGCTGACGAACATAGTTCTGAATGTCGGTAGTGAATACGTCACCCGCTACGTTGATAGACTCCGAGCATACGATACCGCCGAGCGAGATGCAGGCAATCTCCGAAGTACCGCCACCGATATCGATGACCATATTACCCTCGGGAGCCTCTACGTCCAAACCGGCACCCAATGCTGCAGCCATAGGCTCAAAAATCATATATACGTCGCGTGCTCCGGCGTGCTCGGCCGAGTCGCGTACGGCACGAATCTCAACGTTGGTCGAGCCCGAAGGAATACAAATAACCATACGCAACGAGGGCGAGAACATCGACGATGTGGTACGCACCTTCTTAATCAGACCACGGAGCATAAGCTCGGTTGCCTTAAAGTCGGCGATAACACCATCCTTCAACGGACGGATAGTCTTGATGTTGGGGTGTACACGGCCGTCCATCTTCTTTGCCTCGGTACCGATAGCCTTCACCTTACCGGTCTGCAACTCAAGGGCGATAATCGACGGCTCGTCGACAACGACCTTGCCGTTATAGATAATCAGCGTGTTGGCCGTTCCGAGGTCGATGGCCAACTCCTGCATAAGCGAAAAAAATCCCATATCTGTGTTTTTCTTTATTAATCAACTACTTGCGTCGCCGTTTTATTGCTCTGAGAGCCCTTTTTCCAAGCCCTAAAAGCGAGAAAAACATTCGACACCACAAAGGTAGTGAAAAGATGGGTAAGTTTTCCAACTTTTTGTTAAGAAATTTTTACTATTTTTGCGGTGTTAAACTGCGGAAGTCTGCAAGGACTCTTCGCCGCTGCCCAAAGGGCAGTGCAAACCGTGGAAAAATACAAGTAACAAAACTATAAACCAAAAACACAAAAGAAACGATGAGTTTGATTAAATTAGACATCGCCAAGAGTGGCGTGAACATCACCGAGGCTATGTTGGCCGAGGCTAAGGCTGCTAACACCTTGCTTCACACAGGCGAGGGTGCCGGTAATGATTTCTTGGGTTGGGTAAATTTGCCCTCGTCAATCGACGCTGAGCAGATTGCCGCTATCGAGGCACAGGCTGCAAAGTTGCGCGAGAAGGCCGAGGTAGTTATCTGCATTGGTATCGGTGGTTCTTACCTCGGTGCTAAGGCCGTTATCGAGGCTATGAGCAACTCTTTCGAGTTCCTCAAGAAGCAGCACGAGAACCCCACTGTAGTATTCGCTGGTCAGAACATCTCAGAGGACTACACTCGCGAGTTGTTGGAGGCTACAAAGGACTACTCTGTAGCAGCTATCGTAATCTCTAAGTCAGGTACCACTACCGAGCCCGCTATCGCTTTCCGCCTTATCAAGGCTGAGCTCGAGCAGCGTTATGGCAAGGCTGAGGCTGCCGAGCGTATCGTGGCAATCACCGACAAGGCTCGTGGCGCACTCAAGACTTTGGCTACAAACGAGGGTTACCCCACATTCGTTATTCCTGACGATGTAGGTGGCCGTTTCTCTGTACTTACTCCCGTAGGTTTGTTGCCCTTGGCAGTTGCTGGCGTTGACATCAAGGCTTTGGTTGCCGGTGCACAGGCAATGGAGAAGGAGTGCGGCGCTGATGCTCCCATCGAGCAGAACCTCGCAGCACAGTATGCTATCGTTCGTAACGAGTTCTACAAGGCTGGCAAGAAGATCGAGATTCTCGGTTCTTACGAGCCCAAGTTGCTCTACGTTGCCGAGTGGTGGAAGCAGCTCTACGGCGAGTCAGAGGGTAAGGATGGTTTGGGTATCTTCCCCGCAAGCGTAACTCTTACTGCTGACCTCCACTCTATGGGTCAGTACATCCAGGAGGGTGAGCGCACTTTGTTCGAGACAATCATCTCAGTTGCTAACGCAAAGTACGACGTTAAGGTTGACGCTGACGAGGCTAACCTCGACGGTTTGAACTTCCTAACTGGCAAGCGTTTGTCGGAGATCAACAAGATGGCTGAGCTCGGCGTACAGCTCGCACACCTCGACGGTGGCGTTCCCCAGATGCGTATCGAGATTCCCGCAATCAATGAGACTGCACTCGGTGAGCTTATCTACTTCTTCGAGAAGGCTTGCGGTATCAGCGGTTACATCCTCGGCGTTAATCCTTTCAACCAGCCCGGTGTTGAGGCTTACAAGAAGAATATGTTTGCTCTTCTCGACAAGCCCGGTTACGAGGAGGAGTCTAAAGCTATCAAGGCTCGCTTGTAAGAAAAACCGAATAACGAGGCTCTTTCTGTGTTACGCTTGTCTTCAAAATCCTCATTTACGCTCGGTAAACTGCGGTTTTTCAGCCTGCACAAGCCTTGAAATAGCTCTCGTTCTTCAATTTTTCACTAACATAAGGTTGGGGAGAATAATTTCTTACAACCAAATAGAAAAGGTGCTACCTACAGGGTCAGCACCTTTTTTTATTAGAAAAAGTCGCTATTCCCACTTTTTTGCCTATTTTTGTGACTTAGAAACTAATAACCAAAACATTTATGATAAAAAAATTATTCGCAAGCGCACTTTTGTGCCTCTCGTTCCTCGCGGTACAGGCCGATGAGGGTATGTGGTTGCCGAGCCTTATCGGTTCGCGCATCAAGGATATGCGAAGCAAGGGCTTCAAGCTCTCGGCCGAGGATATCTATTCAGTAAATAAGGCGTCATTGAAGGACGCTGTTGTTCAGTTTGGTGGCGGCTGTACAGGCGAGTTCCTCTCGGCTGAGGGTCTGCTTTTGACCAACCACCACTGCGGTTACGGCTCTATCCAGAGCCTTTCGTCTGTCGAGCACGACTACCTTACCTATGGCTTCTGGGCTAAGTCACACAGCGAGGAGCTTCCAGTGCCAGGCCTCACAATCAGCCTGTTGGTAAAGATGGAGGATGTTACCGACCGTCTTGCCAAGGGCGAGAAGGCTGAGGATATCATCGCTGCAGCACGTGCCGAGGGTAAGGGCTATCGTGCCTCTATCGAGCAGATGTACTACGGCAACCAGCAGTTCTTGTTCGTATATCAGACCTACCGCGACGTACGCCTGGTGGGTACTCCTCCCTCGTCGATTGGTAAGTTCGGTGGCGACACCGACAACTGGGTATGGCCCCGCCACACTGGTGACTTCTCAATCTTCCGTGTATATGCCGACGCCGACAACAACCCCGCCGAATACTCGAAGGATAACAAGCCCTAC
>JAZQSN010000022.1:0-13361 GCA_045630065.1 Alistipes sp. | reverse complement strand
ACTTAATGCGCTCTTATCGAGCTTAATGCCCGACACGGGCACGGTAGTAGGGGCGTCGTCGCCACCGCCACCACAAGCCACGCATAGCAGGGCCACGATGGCAAATGCTGAAAGTAAGTACTTCTTCATAGTGATATAATTTTAAGTTTATGGATTTAATCTTGCGACACAAAACACCACGTGCCCGCATCTTAAGGATGCAGGCTTCGGATGAAGAGATATGTTTTCGGGATTTACAACACGGCGACTATCCCTTTGTAAATCAAAGAGATACCCCCCCCTGCGGATATATTAGGGAGGCGAGGATATTTGTCGCGCTGTGCCATATGTAATGAAATAGCTTCACTACAAATATACAAAAAAAATCGAACTACGGCAATTTTGTCGTTAGAAAAACTCCTCGCGATAGTGATAAGTGTTGCGAATAAGCTCAAAATCGGCGCTGTGGCGCTTGAGATGGTCGCTCTCGCCCCTCAAATCGCAGTGGCCGAGGATGGTGCTACACATATCGTCCCACGAGATTAATGCCCTCGGGCAGGGGGTAACCTCCTTGGGGTACCAACCCTTGAGCGGCAACGAAAACTCGTCGGCCACGGCAGCGATGACCATCGACGAGGCGTTGGCCTTGCCCTGTGCCGAGTAGCCGGCAATGTGGGGCGTAGAAACGAATGCCTTGGCGAGCAGTGCGGGGTCGATGGCGGGCTCATTCTCCCACACATCGATGCAGAGACGTTGCGGGGCACGGTTGAGGGCCTCGGTTGAGGCCACCTCGCCACGCGAGGCGTTGATAATCACACCATTGGCGGGGATTTTTTTTATCAGGTCGTCGTTGATAAGATGACGTGTCGTGCTGTCGAGCGGAGTGTGGAAGGTGATTATGTCGGCCTTTGCCGCCACCTCCTCTAAGGGTAGGAAGTTGCCCCCCTCGCGCTGCTTGCGCGGAGGGTCGCAGAGCAGAACATTGAATCCCCACTCGCGGGCGTAGCGCTCAACGAGCGAGCCTACATTACCCACGCCCACGATGCCCAATGTGCGCTGCTCGGGTTTCCATCCCTCATGGGCCGAGAGCAGGGCCAACGTAGCCGATACCCACTGTAACACGCCTGCGGCATTGCATCCTGCAGCGGTGACTACTCGTATGTTGTGAGCGGCACAATACTCAAGGTCGATGTGGTCGAATCCGATGGTTGCCGTAGCAATCATCCTCACACGACTACCCTCGAGCAGCGACTTGTCGCAACGTGTGCGAGTGCGTATGATGAGCAGGTCGGCGTGGGCTACCTCGCGGGGTGTAAAGTCGCATCCGTCGATGTAGAGCACCTCGGCGAAGGGCTCCAAAACCCCTTTAACATAGGGAATTGCACGGTCAATTATAGCCTTCATATGGTTTATGTGGTTATTTTCCACGACAAATATATGTAAAAAATGAAATTTTCGTATCTTTGCGAGGTTAAATCGGTGAATAAACCGAACTTAATGGCTTTGAATATGACAAGAATAACTTCGATAGTGGGCCTGTTTGCCGTGGCAGCATTGTTTCTGCTCGGTTGCGGAGGCCGTGGCAGCGGTAGTAGGTTGGTCGATGGTCGCGACTCAATGTCATACGTTATAGGTATGAATATTGCCTACAACATTATGCAGATGGACTCGACAATCAACCCCGATGCCGTGATGGTGGGTTTGGATGAGACCCTGCACGACCGCCAGCGTATGGAATTCGACGAGGCAAAGAACTATCTGTTGAGTTATGTGAATTTCGACGTTTACGAGCGTGTGCGTCGTTACGAGGAGCAGTATTTGTCGGACTTGGCAGCGTCGGATGCCGATGTGGTACGCACGGCCGAGGGCCTTACATACAAGGTGGGCGACTTGGGCGATATGAACCGTACCGTCACTTCGGAGCGAGATACGGTGGCTTTGACCTACCGAGTGACAAATATGGCCGGTGAGGAGGTTGATCTCGTGGGCGAACGAAGCGATACGTTGCGTACACGTGTAGACCAGCTGCTCGATGGCTTGCAGGAGGGTGTGAGAATCGTAGGTCAGGGTGGTAGCCTCACTCTGTGGTTGCCCTCGGCGAAGGCCTATGGCGCAGCAGGCAATAGCGAGAAGGGTATCAAGGCCAACGAGATGTTGCGCTACGAGGTGCAAATCGTAGAGGTTAAGCGCCGAAGATAGAATAAACATAAAAACAAAATAATAGTTACACAGTAAAGATGAAAAAGATGATTTACTTGGCAACCGTTATGCTTATGGTTGCGATGGTCTCTTGCGGAGGCCATAATTCAAGCCTTAATGAGAAGGGTAACAAGTCGGAGATGGATACACTCTCTTATGCTTTCGGTATCAACGTATGTGGTGGTATCACTTACGATATGCCCGACCTTAAGTTGGATTGGGATGTTATGGGTAAGGCTATGGAGAAGACCCTGCTCGCTGCTATGCCCACAGGCGAGGATGTAGAGAAGGCTGAGGCTCAGGCTCTGCTTGACGAGTTCTTCCGTGGTCCCCGTATGGAGCGTATGAACGCAAAGGCTGAGGCTATTATGGCTAGCGACTCTACTCACCAGTTGGTACGTGAGGATTTTGTTGACTTCGATGTATTCGCGGGCGACGAGGCACAGCGTAAGGCTATCTCTGAGGCTTATGGTGTATACACAGGTAGCAACTTGCGTGCATCACGTATGCCTTTGAAGACCTATTGGTTGCAGAAGGGTATGGCTGACTATGCTGCAGGTGAGACTGTCATCACCGAGAGCTTTGCACAGCAGTTCATCCAGAACTACTACGTAACCGAGATGCCTTTGCAGAATGCTGCCGAGTCGAAGGCTTGGTTGGCTGAGGTTGAGAAGCAGAAGGGCGTTCAGAAGACCGAGAGCGGCTTGCTCTATCGCATCGATCGTGCTGGTGATACATCGGTAATGCCTACAGCCGAGGATACCGTAGTTGTTGACTACAAGGGTGAGTTGAAGGATGGCTACGTATTCGACTCTTCTTACGATCGTGGCGAGTCAATCGAGTTCCCCTTGAATGGCGTTATCAAGGGTTGGACCGAGGGTTTGCAGCTTATCGGTAAGGGTGGTAAGATCACTTTGTGGATCCCCTCAGAGTTGGGTTACGGCGCTTATGGTAGCGGCTCTATCGGCCCCAATATGGCACTTCTGTTCACAGTTGAGTTGCACGATGTAAAGCGTGCTTCAGAGCAGAGCGCCGAGTAAGCGTTTTAGCTTGCAGATAAGATAAAAGCTGTCCTCGTAAGGGCAGCTTTTTTGTTTGATACGCACAAAAAAAGCTACCCTATAGTGGGTAGCTTCTTTTTCGTTTGAGCCTTTGTTAGAATGGCAAATCATCCACCTCGGCCATCGGTGCGGTGGGTGCTGCATATGCTGGCTCCTCACCAAAGGGAGGCATATCAGGCATCGAGGGGGCTGCTGAAGCCTGCTCCTCCTGCTTGGGCTGCACACGCCATGCGCGTACGTCGGTGTACCACTTGCCATTAAACTCGCGCGACTCGATATTAACCGATACGGTGCAAGTCATACCCTCCTTTAGGCGAGCCACATCTGACTCCTTGTTGAAGAAGATTACGCACACCTTGCGCGAAAACTCCTGAGGCAACTCGAAGATTACCTCCTGACGTTGCCAATCGCCACGAGCCGATGTGCCCTTTGTGGCAGGCATTATCTTATAAACTACGCCTTCAAATTCCATAACAATTAGCTTTTATAATTTTCGTGTCGTAAAGATACGAAATAAAATCAAATAATACATCACGCTCACGAAAAACTACTCCTCGGCGTAGATGATAGTGGCTTGCTCTTCGCCAAATAGTTCGCCAAGGCTCTGCTCGACACTCAGGTCGAAGGCGTAGCTCTTACCCTCGCTTCCCCACGAGCCGGCCTGTGCGCCCATTGGCTGAATGTAGGTGTTGTTAAGCAGCGTAGGCATCGACGTGCGCTCGGCAGCGGCAATGTTCAACAAATCGCGTGTACTGCGGTCGAAGACGTTGTTCTCCACGCGGAAGTTGGTGGCGTGGTTGGTGTGGTGGCTCCACGACTTAATGTGTGCCGGAGTCTCCTTGTCGGGACGCTGGTTACCCCAGCCGTAGCCTGCACGACGCATAATGTTGTTGGCAATGAGAATGCCCTCCATATGGTGCGACTGTATGGTATCCTCGCGGCCCAGGAAGTACTCAATAGAATATACACAATCCTCGATAAGGTTGTCGGCATAGAGCACGTTACGCATAGTGAGCGGAGTGTTCACATCGCCCTGATGCTGGTGTGTGATGGCGGCATCGTAAATCTGGTAGATGTAGCAACCTGTAACGGTGAAGTTCTCGCAACCGCCATATATCTCCACTGCATTGCCGTAGCGGGTGGGGTGGTTGCGGCCAAAGCTGTTCTCGCTCTGGATAGAGCCACCAATCCAACCCAACTCGCAGTTGGTGACGGTGAGGTTTCTGGTCGTACCTGCACCAATGCCGTGTGAGCCGCAATACTTAAGGCAGAGGTTGTCGATGGTAACATCGTTGGTTGCAATTACGATATGCCCCTTGGTCAAGAACTCGATTGATGAGAATCGCTCGGCGGGGTTGCCCTCGGTAGAGCATAGATATACTCGCTTTGCCTGCTTGTAGTCGTGGTAGAACTCCAAGTCGCGCTTAAGGTCACGATACGATGAGAAGGGCTCTCGGGTTTCGATGTGGAGCGTTGAGCCATCCTCTTCGCGTATCATCATCACCTTGTAGGCGTGTGCCTGGCCGTGGTTGAATACCAGCGTGCCTATATCGTTGGGCAGCTCGCCGTCATACATATATATATTCTCGGTCTCGGTCTCAATCCACTTGCCACTCTTGGTCGCGTCGTAGGGTGAGCCGTAGAGTCGAGGCTTCTCGCCCTCGCCATAGGCCGAGTAGGTCACGCCCTGACGGGTTTTGAGCTGTCCGCGCCACAGGTCGCCACGGCGGAAAAGCACACAGTCGCCCTGCTGCAACTCCAACTCGTTGAGATGTTGCAGGCTCTTGATTGCACGCTCAGGAGCAAGGCCGTCGTTAAGGTCGTCGCCATCGGCCGATATGTAGTAGACATTTGCGAATGCATTGATGTCGATAGTGGACTTTGATGCGAGAATATCGCCCTTCATCTGTTCGGCTTTCTTGTCGAGCTTGAGCAGGAATTTTTGGGCAGAGTTGCTCTCCTGTGAGCCACAAGAAGAGCTTGTAGCCACCACTAAGATGAGCGTGATGGCAGATATGATACCATTGATGAAGTTTGATTTCATAGTGTCGGTGTTTTAGGTTATGTACAAATATACAAAACATAATGAGAAAAACAGATTAAATTTCAACTTTTAATCTATGCCGTGCCACCTGGGAGTTGATTTTTATCGGGCAAATCCGTATATTTGCTTAACATTAACGCATTAAATCTACTGCTGTGAAAAAGTTTCACGACTCCAATTTCCTGTTGCAGAGCTCCACTGCCGAGCGTCTGTACCACGACCACGCATCGAAAATGCCTATTATCGACTACCATTGCCACCTCGATCCCGAGTATGTGGCACGCGACCATCAGTTCCGCAACCTCGCGGAGATATGGCTTGCGGGTGACCACTACAAGTGGCGTGCTATGCGAACCAATGGTGTGGCCGAGCGCTATTGCACGGGCGATGCATCGGATTGGGAGAAGTTCGAGAAGTGGGCCGAGACTGTGCCCTACACAATGCGTAATCCGCTCTACCATTGGACCCACCTTGAGCTCAAGACCGCCTTTGGTGAGGAGCGTCTGCTCTCGCCCTCTACGGCACGCGATATATACGACCGCTGTTCGGCGCTGTTGCAGCAGCCCGAGTACTCGGCACGTGGATTGATGCGTCGTTACAATGTTGAGGTGGTCTGCACCACGGACGATCCTATCGACTCGTTGGAGCACCACATCAAGTGCCGCGAGGATGGTTTCGAGTGTAAGGTGCTACCTACGTGGCGACCCGATAAGGCTATGGCAGTGGAAAACCCTGCGGCCTTCAAGGCATATATTGATCGCCTGTCGGAGGTGTCGGGCGTGGAGATTCGCTCGTTTGCAACTCTGCTGGATGCTTTGCGTGTGCGCCATCGCTTCTTCGAAAGCGTAGGTTGCCGTCTGAGTGACCATGGCATCGAGGAGTTCTACGCCGAGGATTACACTTCGGCCGAGATTGAGGCTATCTTTGCAAAGGTGTATGGTGGTGAGCAGCTCTCGGATATGGAACTTCGCAAGTACAAGAGTGCTATGCTTGTCGAGTTTGCCGTAATGGATTGGGAGACAGGTTGGACACAGCAGTTCCACTTCGGAGTAATCCGCAACAATAACTCACGCAAGATGGCGACCATTGGCGTGGATACAGGCTTCGACTCTATTGGCGACTTCACACTGGCAAAGAATATGGCCAAGTACCTCGACCGTCTCGATGTGCAGGGTAAGCTGACCAAGACGATCCTCTATAACCTCAATCCGCGCGACAACGAGATGGTGGCTACGATGATTGGTAACTTCCAGGATGGCGAGACGGCCGGCAAGATTCAGTTTGGATCAGGCTGGTGGTTCCTTGATCAGAAGGATGGTATGGAACGTCAGATGAATGCGCTCTCTCTGCTGGGACTGTTGAGTCGCTTTGTGGGTATGCTCACCGACTCGCGCTCATTCCTGAGTTATCCCCGTCACGAGTATTTCCGTCGCACGCTCTGTAACCTTATCGGTGCCGATGTGGAGGCTGGTCTTCTGCCCGCCAGCGAGATAGAGTTCCTTGGTAAGATGGTTGAGGATATTAGTTATAATAACGCCAAAAACTTCTTCAACTTTTAAAAACGTTATATAGCAAGGCTCTTTTGGCGTCTGGCTTGAAGTTGGGATGCTCACATACGTCAAGTATGCTCCGCTCCCACCTTCTGCGACCAGCCTCAAAATAGCCACACTCTATAAGTTTTTGTCGGGGCGTAGCAAGACTCTTTTGGCGTCTGGCTCGGTCTCGAAATCCTCATTTGCGCCAAGCAAACTGCGGTTTCTCACCTCTCGACCAGCCTCAAAATACCCTCACTATATAAGTTTTTGTTAGGGGCATAGCGAGGCTCTTTTGGCGTCTGGCTTGAAGTTGGAATGCTCACATACGTCATAGTATGCTCGGCTCTTTTGAGTCTAACTTACTATAAATAAAAATGCCTACTCCATATAGGGGTAGGCATTTTCTTTATTATCGAGTTTGTTACTTTGCGTAACTTACCGAACGAGTCTCGCGGATAACGGTGATCTTCACCTGTCCGGGGTAGGTCATCTCGTCCTGAATCTTCTTTGCAATGTCGTGTGAGAGTGACTCCGACTCCTGATCTGAAAGCTTGTCGGCACCCACGATTACGCGCAACTCGCGACCTGCCTGGATAGCATAGGTCTTCACTACGCCAGGGTATGAGAGTGCGATATCCTCCATCTCCTTCAGTCGCTTGATGTATGACTCCACAACCTCGCGACGAGCGCCGGGACGTGCACCTGAGATAGCATCGCACACCTGAATGATGGGGGCGATTAGTGATGTCATCTCCACCTCGTCGTGGTGAGCACCAATGGCGTTGCATACATCGGCCTTCTCCTTGTACTTCTCGGCGAGCTTCATACCGATAATTGCGTGTGGCAACTCGGGCTCATCGTCGGGCACCTTACCAATATCGTGCAGAAGACCTGCTCTGCGTGCAGCCTTGGGGTTAAGACCCAACTCTGAAGCCATGATACCTGCCAAGTTAGCAGTTTCACGAGCGTGCTGCAACAAGTTCTGACCATATGATGAACGATACTTCATCTTACCGATAAGACGAATCAACTCGGGGTGCAGGCCGTGGATACCAAGGTCGATAGCGGTGCGCTTACCTACCTCTACGATCTCCTCCTCGATCTGCTTCTTAACCTTTGCCACAACCTCCTCGATACGTGCAGGGTGGATACGGCCGTCGGTTACGAGCTGGTGCAATGCCAGACGTGCAATCTCGCGACGTACGGGATCGAAACCGCTGAGGATGATAGCCTCGGGGGTATCGTCAACGATAATCTCGATACCTGTAGCTGCCTCCAGGGCACGGATGTTACGACCCTCGCGGCCGATGATACGACCCTTAACCTCGTCGCTGTCGATGTTGAACACTGTTACGGCATTCTCGATAGCTGTCTCAGTTGCTACGCGCTGAATCGATGTCACGATAATGCGTTTTGCCTCCTTTGTAGCTGTGAGCTTTGCCTCCTCGATAGTCTCGCTGATGTAGGCATCAGCCTCGGCCTTTGCCTCAGCCTTCATATTCTCTACAAGGATATTCTTTGCCTCCTCGGCGCTCATACCCGAAATTTGCTCCAAACGAACATTCTGCTCGCGGATAACCTGTGCGAGCTCCTCCTTGCGGGTATTAAGGGTCTGCATTTGGCTGTCTAGCTGACCTTTCAGGCGATCGTTCTCCTTGATCTTGCCCTCGAGGTCGCGCTGCTGGTTCTGCAGTGTAGCCTCGAGCTGTTTGGCTCGCTGCTCGGCCTGTGCTACCTCCTGATTACGCTTGTTAACGGCACGGTCGTGCTCGCTCTTAAGCTGAATAAACTTCTCTTTTGCTTGGAGAATCTTCTCCTTCTTAATCATTTCACCCTCGGCTTCAGCCTCTTTCAATGCTATTTCACGCTGACGCTTTATCGTGTTTTTAGTAATGTATGTGGTAACCGCAACATAGGCGCTCACACTCACTACCGCCGCTATAAGGGCTGTAATCACTATTGTTACCATCTGTGAATAAAGTTAGTTATTAATATTATTTGTTAGTGTTGTTAGTGCATATAAAAAAACCGCATAGTGTTTCCTTTTCTTGTTTGACGAATCTGCCGATAAGTCAAGGTGTGGGGCTCCGGAGATCGCAATCTTCCAACGGTGCGCGCAGCACACCCTTTGCAGGGTTAAGGCCTGATTTTGAGTCTGCGAGAGTTGTCCCAATGTAATAAGTGTTCAGTTTCGCAAAGCTATAAGGAAATCTATGCGGGTAGATTTTCTATGTAAAGAACGTTTGTTTTCGTGTGTCGTTATCACTCATCCACACCCAGCCCAACTATTGGCGGGTGATGCGGTTAAGGTGCTTGTCAAGACGCTGCGATAGTTCATCCAACGCCTTCATATCTTCGCTGTCCATCTCGCTCTGTCGTGCGATGGCGATGTTGTTGATGCAGAGTCCCAATGCCGCCATAGCCAGACAATCCTGGTCGTTAAAACCCTCGAAGGTGTGTTTATATTGGCTCAATATGGCATTGATCTCACGTTCGGCCATACGATAGATCTCCTCCTTCTCCAGTTCGCTGACCTTGAGGCGAAGTTTGTATGGCTTGCCTGCGATTTTGAGCTGTATGGCCTGTGTGGGCTCCTCTTTTTTCTGCTCTGCCATAATTCCTTAGTTTTACTCTGCTTGTGTAAGCAATGCTATGCACTTGTCAACCTCCCGCAATAACAGGTTGATACGTGCACGCGATTTCTTATTGTCGGCTGTGTTGCCAGCAAGGCTCTTAGCCAGCTGAAGGCGCGTGATCTCCTCCTTGAGTTCACGCACCTGCTCCTGCTCGCGTCGAAGCTCTACCTGCAAACGGTCACGCTCCTTGCACACTTCAGCCATATCGGCCTCGAGTTTCTCGTGCCGAGCAATAACCTTCTCGGCTTGCGCCTGAATGTGTGTTATGATACTCTTACAAGCCATTATAAATAGGGCGTAACAAAAAATTCACTTTCAAAGATAGAAAAAAAATATATTTTCTACAAATTTTACCACTTCATAGCGGCTAAAATATGTGTTTAGAGCATAAATAAAACATTATCGTCCCCGTTTTTGTGCCGGCGAAGTGATCTTGCCGTAGAGGTCGTAGCCGTCGGCTCCTGTGATGCAGACATCATAGAAGCAACCACGGCGCAACCTACGCTCCGATGTGGGAATGAGTATTACCTGATCCACCTCGGGTGAGTCGTACTCGGTGCGGGCAACATAGTAATCGCCCTCGCGACCATCCACAATAGCTCGCAGTGTACGGCCCTCGTATCGTAGATTGCTTGCCTCGGCAATGTCGGCCTGAGCTAGCATTATGCGGTCGGCGCGACGCTGCTTATCCTCCTCCGATACATCATCTTTGAGGTTCTCGGCCGAATATGTGCCCTCCTCCTCTGAGTAGGGGAATACGCCCAGACGCTCGAAGCGTACCTCGCGTACAAACTGCTCAAGCTCCTCTATGTCGGCCTCAGTCTCGCCGGGGTAACCCACTAACAAGGTGGTACGCAGAGCAATATCGGGTATACGCTTACGCAGGCGTGCGATAAGTTCCATCGCCTCGGCCTTGGTATGGCGGCGCTTCATTGCTGAGAGCATATTGTCGGAAATGTGCTGGAAGGGAATATCGAGATATTTGCAAATCTTAGGCTCGGTGGCCATCACCTCAATCACATCCTCGGGGAAGGCGGCGGGGTAGGCGTAGTGTAGACGAATCCACTCAATGCCATCGATGCGGCACAACTCGCGCAGAAGGTCGGCTAGGCGACGACGACCATAGAGGTCGATGCCGTAGTATGTCGTATCCTGTGCGATGACCATAATCTCCTTCACGCCACGTGCTGCCAGTTTGCGAGCCTCGTCGAGAATCTGCTCCATAGGCACCGATTCGTGCTTGCCACGAATGAGAGGAATGGCGCAATAGCCGCAGAGCCAGTTGCAACCCTCCGAAATCTTCAGATAGGCGTAATGCGAGGGGGTTGTAAGCACACGCTCGGTCTCGAGTTCTGTCTTATGCTCGGCACCCAGCGCGGCTGCTATGGCAGCCCAATCCTTTACGCCGAAGTATTTGTCCACCTCAGGGATCTCCTCGCGTAGTTCGTCGGCATAACGCTCACTCAAGCAGCCGATTACAAATAGTCGTTCGATAAGTCCAGCCTCCTTTGCCGCTACGGCATCGAGGATTGTGTCAATACTCTCCTGCTTGGCGTCTCCAATAAATCCGCAGGTGTTGATAACGACCACCTTGGCGTCGGTGCGGTCGCTGTCGAACGAAATCTCGTAGCCCGCCTCGGCAAGTTGTGCCATCAGGTGCTCGCTATCGACAGTGTTCTTCGAACAACCGAGTGTTATGACATTTATCTTCTTCATCTTGCGCTACTTCTGCTCCCCGAAAAGGGCGTCAACAAATTGGCGACGGTCGAACATACGAAGCTGGTCGATGCCCTCGCCGATACCTATATATCGCACGGGAATATGGAACTGATCGCTGATGCCAATCACTACACCTCCCTTGGCCGTGCCGTCCAACTTGGTGATGGTGAGCGACGTCACCTGCGTAGCTTGCGTAAACTGGCGTGCCTGCTCGAAGGCGTTCTGTCCTGTCGAGCCATCGAGTACGAGCATCACCTCGTGCGGAGCGTCGGGGATAACCTTCGCCATCACGTTGCGAATCTTCGTAAGCTCGTTCATAAGTCCAATCTTATTGTGCAGACGGCCAGCAGTATCGATAAGCACCACGTCGGCACCATTGGCTACGGCAGACTTCAATGTGTCGTATGCCACCGAAGCGGGGTCTGAACCCATCTCCTGACGAATCATCGTAGCACCTGCACGCTCGGCCCATACAGCCAACTGATCGATGGCGGCTGCACGGAACGTATCGGCAGCACCTATATATACTTTACGGCCAGCCTTGGTGAGCTGTGCTGCGAGCTTACCGATGGTGGTAGTCTTGCCGGCTCCATTCACACCCACAACCATCATAACGTAGGGTGTACCCTCCTTAACCTCAAGACCGAAATCCTGCTGTGATGAGTGCGACTGCTCCAGTAGCGATGCAATCTCGTCACGCAGAATGGCGTTGAGCTCCGAGGTGTTCATATACTTGTCGCGTGCGATGCGAGCCTCGATGCTCTCGATAATCTTCACGGTAGTCTCTACGCCCACGTCCGAGGTGATGAGTACCTCCTCCAGGTTATCCAGCACATCGGCATCGACAGTCGAGCGACCCGCCACGGCGCGTGCCAACTTCGAGAAGAAGCCCGTCTTGGTCTTCTGCAGACCCTCCTCGAGTTCCTCCTTCTGCACCTGTGCCTCGGCGGCCTGTGCCTTGGCCTCTACGGCCTGCTGCTCGGGTGTGGTAGCCTCGGTGCTATCTTTTTTCTTCTTAAAAAGGTCAAAAAATCCCATAATACTTTCTGTTTTTAGGCCTGCACTATGCGGCAGGCAAATAATCACACAAAGTTATGATTTTTTAATCATAATACCAAATATAAATCTCAAGCCTGATCGGTGTGAGCGAGCACCCGACTAAGGGTGACGTTTTATCGGCGGTTAGGCTTATGGCAATTTTGATGAGATGTTTGCTTGCGGGCGAATCTTAGCACGATTCTTGCTCAGGGTAGGGTGTATCTATATAGTGTGTATTCTTTTCGTAAATATGAATCGATTATTTATTGCCATTTGCTTGTTGATAATGGGCTCTGCATTTGCCTCTGTGCTCGATGCCACCACACCCCGCTCAGAGATGACTATCGAGGGTGTGCGTGTTGAAAGGGTGATTGCCTCGGCCGAGAATTGTGTATTTTGGCGTTTTGCGAATACCAATGCCCACTCGGTGGAGGTGGTCTTTGCCGTAGAGGATTATCCTGCGGTGACACTCACCCTGCAGGCGGGCGAGCAGCGACAAATCCAGTTGGCCTATGGCGAGGCGTTGGAGTGCGGAGTGAGTGTGCGGCGCCTGTAGAGCTGGCACAATTGTATAAACACAAAAAGGCGTCCCCGAAGGAACGCCTTTTTTGTATTAAACCAGAGGTCTAATGCAAAAATTATTTCTCAGCGAAGTAAGCCTTGATGTCAGCCTCCTCAAGAATGTTCTGAGTCTTGAAGATGTAAGCACCGGTCTTCTCTGATTTCACCATCTTGATGCACTTGGTGTACTTCTTGTTGGTACCCGTCTTAAGGGTTGCAACTACTTTCTTTGCCATAACTTACACAAAAATTACTTAATTTCACGATGTACTGTTACCTTCTTCAAGTAAGGATTGTACTTCTTACGCTCCAAACGATCGGGTGTGTTCTTCTTGTTCTTAGTGGTGATGTAGCGTGACATACCTGCAACGCCTGACTCCTTCTGCTCGGTGCACTCAAGGATCACCTGAACTCTGTTACCTTTCTTTGCCATTTGTCCTTAATAAATTTTAGTAAACCTTCTTAGGTGCAACAGCCTCCTTCAAAGGGGCAGCCAAGCCCTTCTTGTTAATAGTTTTCATACCGGCAGTTGTTACCTTCAAAGTAAACCAACGGCCCTCCTCCTCAGACCAGAAACGCTTTGTCTTCA
>JAZQSN010000021.1:0-1669 GCA_045630065.1 Alistipes sp. | reverse complement strand
ATCGCCCTCAGCTGGGTATGTAGCGCACGAATAAGCACGCACCTGAGGCTCTGGGTTTACCATCTTCAAATCGCGAAGACCAAACTTAACCCAATCCTCCTCGTACTGAGGATCTACATCTATATCCTTGTAATCAACGGTGATTGCAGGAACATCAATCTGGATGTAACCACCCGAACGGAAGTTGAGGTGCTCGCCCTCAGGCAACTTAACCACGAACTCCTTGATGAAGGTAGCAACATTGTTGTTCGACACAACCTCGCACTCCCACTTCTTGATGCTCAACACCGAATCAGGAACGGCGATCTTCATATTCTCCTTAACCTTAACCTGGCAACCCAAACGCCAATTCTCGCGAATCTGCTTGCGGTTGAAGAAGCCTGTCTCGGTAGGAAGAACCTCACCGCCACCCTCCAATACCTGACACTTGCACTGACCGCAAGCACCCTTACCACCGCAAGCCGATGGGAGGAAGATGTCTGCTGTAGCGAGTGTAGCAAGGAGGTTACCACCAGCCTCAACCTCGACAACTTTCTTGCCGTTGTTGATGTCGATGGTCACATTGCCTGACGAAGTCAGCTTAGCCTTTGCAAAGAGCAACAGTGCCACCAAAAGGAGTGTTACTGCAAGAAAGGCTGCGATTGCAACTAAAATAATCTTTATCATTTCTTTTACTCTTATTAAAGGTTTACAACTGAATACCCGAGAATATCATAAATGCGATACCCATAAGGCCTGTGATGATAAATGCGATACCTGGGCCCTTCAATGCTGCAGGGATATGTGAGTAGGACAAACGCTCGCGGATTGCAGCCATCATAACGATAGCCAACCACCAGCCAATACCCGAACCCAAACCATATACTACAGACTCGCCAACGTTGCGAATCTCACCTGCACCTACCATCTGCTGCATAAACAGCGAACCACCCATAATTGCGCAGTTCACAGCGATAAGTGGAAGGAAGATACCAAGCTGGTTGTAGAGCGATGGCGAGAACTTCTCGACAATCATCTCGACCAACTGCACGAATGCAGCGATAACGGCGATGAAGATGATGAACGAGAGGAACGACAAATCTACGCCCTCAACCAACGCATTTGGAGCCAAAACATACTCATTCAAGAGGTAGTTCAAAGGCACGGTCATAGTCTGCACGAATGTTACTGCAAGACCAAGACCGAGAGCCGTCTTAACACTCTTCGATACAGCGATGTAGGAGCACATTCCGAAGAAGAATGCGAACACCATATTGTCGATAAAAATCGAACGAATAAATAAATTCAATGTTTCCATACTCTATCCTCCTATTTCTCCTGTAAGTTAGTGTTAATAGTACGGTGTACCCAGATGATGCAACCTACGATGATCAACGCCATCGGTGGGAACAACATCAAACCGCAGTTAGCGTAGCCCAATTCGTAAAGACCGAGCTTCTCGAAGATTGGGAAGCCGAACAACGAACCCGAGCCGAGCAACTCGCGGAAGAATGCCACGATAACAAGAATCAAGCCGTAGCCAGCACCATTACCGATACCATCGAGGAACGAATCCCACGGCTTATTCTGCAAAGCAAACGCCTCGACACGTCCCATCACGATACAGTTTGTAATAATAAGACCTACATAGACCGACAACTGCTTCGACACATCATAAACAAATGCCTTC
>JAZQSN010000020.1:0-13706 GCA_045630065.1 Alistipes sp. | reverse complement strand
CGCAACGTGAAGGATTTGTGGGTTATAAATGCTTTGGCTGAGCCTCGTCCCACATTGGAGACATATAAGTATCAGATGCCTGGCGAGAAGGAGGCTCCCATCGAGCACCTCTATATCTTCGATATGAACGATAATTCTCGCAAGGAGATTGCTACCGAGCGCTTTAAGGATCAGACTCTCTCGATTGGTCGCAAGCCCCGCGAGCAGAAGCAGCGTCATATGTACGATCAGCCGGCAGTATGGTTGGGCGATGCTAACCGCTTCTTCGTTACTCGTTCGAGCCGCGACTTGCACCGTATCGACATCTGCTCATACACTATCGGTGATGATGCACTTGTTCCCATTGTAGAGGAGCGTTTGAACACCTATATCGAGGTTCGTCCTCTCTCAATCATCAATGGTGGTAAGGAGCTCATTCAGTGGAGCGAGCGCGATGGTTGGGCACACCTCTACCTCTATGACGATGCAGGTAATCTGAAGCGTCGCCTTACCGAGGGTCCCTGGCACGTTCACGAGATTTTGAAGGTTGACGAGAAGGCTCGCAAGGTATACTTCACCGGTATGGGTCACGAGCAGGGCGAGAATCCCTATTACCAGCACCTCTACTCTGTAAGCCTCGATGGTGGCGAGGTTAAGTTGCTCAACAAGGGCGATTTCTTCCACGAGCCCGTAATTGACGATGCTGCACGCTTCTTCGTAAATAACTACTCACGTGTTGATGTAATCCCCGCAACTGCACTCTACGACTGCCTTGGTAACAAGATTATGGATTTGGAGACCAGCGACTTCTCGTTGTTGCTCGCCAATGGCTATAAGTTCCCCGAGACATTCAAGGTTAAGGCTGCCGACGGTGTGACCGACTTGTATGGTGTTATGTACAAGCCCTTCGACTTTGATTCTACAAAGGTATATCCTATTATTGACTACGTTTATCCCGGTCCTCAGGTCGAGGGAACATACTACCCCTTCACTCGTATGAGTCCTCGAACCGACCGTTTGGCTCAGGCTGGATTTATCGTTATATCGGTTGGTAACCGTGGTGGTCACCCAGACCGCTCGAAGTGGTATCACAACTATGGCTATGGTAACCTGCGTGACTATGGTTTGGCTGACCAGAAGGCAGCTATCGAGCAACTCGCAGCACGCCACGACTTTATCGACATCAATCGTGTAGGTATCCACGGTCACTCTGGTGGTGGTTTTATGTCGACTGCCGCTATTCTGCAGTACCCCGATTTCTTTAAGGCTGCGGTATCTTGCGCAGGTAACCATGATAACCGCATCTACAACCGCTGGTGGAGCGAGACTCACCACGGTGTGAAGGAGACTGTGACAGACGATGGCGACACAACTTTCGTTTATAGCATCGACACCAACCCCGAGATTGCAAAGCGCTTGAAGGGTCATTTGCTCTTGATCCACGGTGAGATCGACAATAACGTACACCCCGGTAACACATCGCGCGTGGTGAATGCTCTTATTCGTGCCAACAAGCGTTTCGATATGTTGTACTTGCCTATGCAGCGTCACAGCTTTGGTGATATGAACGAGTATTTCTACTGGCGATTGGTTGACCACTTCACCGATTATTTGATTGATGGTCGCACCAAGGAGGTAGATATTCCTCAACGATAGACTGATATGAAAAACCTAATTAAAATTACTTTAGGACTTCTCGTGGCCGCAGTGGCCACGAGTTGTTCTCCTTATGGAGAGAACCACGTTGCCGTGTGTGGTGGTAAGGATGTGAAGATTATCGATATGTCGAAGTCCGACGGCGAAAACTTGCACGAGGTGTGGTCGTGGTGCATTGACGATTCTACAGAGGGCCTGCCTGCCGAGTATGCCGAGTATCTGAACCCGCTGGATGAGTGTAAGTTCGTGGATGGCAATAGTAAGTTGCTTCTTACCTCATCGACCAGTGCGGTGGTACTTATTGATCTCAAGACCAAGAAAAATCTCTTCTATGCGCGTGTGCCGATGGCCCATTCGGCCGACTTGTTGCCACGCGATAGGGTAGCCGTAGCGCTCTCAACCCACTCAAAGGGTAACTCGTTGGAGATTTACGACATTGCACAGCCCGAGAAGGTATTGTGGCGCGACTCTCTGTATTCGGGTCACGGAGCTGTATGGCACGCCGAGCGTGAGAGCCTTTATGCGTTGGGTTATGATGTGTTGCGTGAGTATAAACTCAAGAATTGGGAGAGTGATAGCCCCTCGCTTGAGTTGGTGGCATCGTGGCCTATTCCCGTAAAGTCGGGACACGACCTTTTTAAGGTCGATGCCAAGCGTATGCTCGTATCGGGTCATGAAGGCGTATATTGGTTCGATGTAAAGAGTGGCGAGTATTCGCCATTCGAGCCGCTGCAGAGCACCGAGAATGTAAAGTCGGTGAACTACAACGCCAAGAGTGGCAAGTTGGTTTACACCAAGGCCGAGGAGAGCTGGTGGACACATCACATCTATCAGGAAAACCCCACAAAGGTGATTACCATCGAGAATATGAATATATATAAGGTACGCCCTGCGTGGTAGAAAATTCCCAATAAAGAAAAAGAGGTTGCTAGATTAATTAGCAACCTCTTTTTTATGGGTGATCACAACATCCGTCGCCCGAATGGTGCTCTAGTACAGTGTGGGGAATGTGGCCGTGTGAGAGAATCTGAATAGGGCAGTTGTAGTTACGCAACTGCTCCTCGGTCAGATGGTTTGAGTTGTGACGATGGACGGTGCGATTGACACAAACGATGCTCTTCACTACGCTCGATATGGTGCCCAAGTCGTGCGAAATCATTATGATGGCCATCTTGTCATTCAGACCCTTAACCATATTATAGAACTCATACTCGAAACGATTATCGACAAAGTTCGTAGGCTCGTCCAAAATAAGCAGGCGTGGCTGTGCAATAATGGCACGGCAGAGCAGAGCGCGCTGCATCTGTCCGCCCGACACCTCGCCTATAGGGCGCTCAGCTAAGTGGTCTATACCCATCTGCTCTAATAGGCTGTGAGCCAATGTCTTGTCTCTTCGCTTATAGCCGCCGAAGAAACCCTTGTCGGTCTGCAGACCCGAGAGCACTACCTCCTCGATTGATATGGGGAAGCGCTGGTCAAACTGGCTAACCTGCGGCATATAGCCAATTTTGAAGTGGTTGCCCATACGCAGAGAATCGGCCATAGTTATTATGCCACTATGTGGAATAGCTCCCAAAATGGCTTTCACAAGCGAAGTCTTACCACCACCATTGGGGCCGATGACACCGATGAAATCGTCGTCGTAGATGTCGAGATTAACACCTTCGAGGGCGGGGTAGCCATCGTAGGAAACACCAACGTCGCGGAGCGAAAGTATAATGTTGCTTTGTTTCATCTTGCGATTAGTTAGTACCTGTAATCAAGCGAGTTATATCGGTTATGCTCTCCACTATATTCTCCTTCAAAGGGTCGAACTCGCAAGGCTCGACACCCATATCGCGAGCTATTACATCCACCAATGAACGGGGATATTGCACCTGATAGAGCAGGCACTTTACACCCTTCTCGCGTGCCGCATCAATAATTTCGGCTATATGCTTTGCCGAGGGCTCCTTGCCGTCGTCCTCAATGGCTATCTGCTCAAGCGCGTAGGCGCGGGCAAAGTAGGTGAGAGCAGGGTGGTAAACAACAAATGCCGTGGTAGCAGAATCGTTACACAACTTACGACACAAAGCATCCAATGAACCCAACTCCTTGTCGAAGCGTGCATAGGCCTCGGTGTACTTTACAGAGTCGGGATATTGCTGCATAATAGCCTCGTAGGCGTTGCGTGCTACAACCTTTAACTCCTTGGGAGATGTCCAAATATGTGGGTCGGTGCCGTGATGGTGAGAGTGGCCGTGGCCATGCTGTGCGTGCTCATCGTGGTGCGAGTGTTCGCCCTCGATAAGGTCGATTCCATTACTCAGTGCAACCACATTCGACTTCTTGCTGAGTCGCTCGACTATGTTTTGCTCAAACTCAATTAGTCCTGTGGTAAAAAGTAGGGTAGCATCGTTTGCCTGAGCTATTTGTCGTGGCGTGGGGTCGAAGGTCTCGGGGCTTGCTCCCGAGGGAACAAGCACGCCAACCTGAAAATCACCTGCCGTAATCTGCTCTACAACATATTTGAGTGGTGCAATGCTCACCATTAGTTCGGCCTTAGCCTGGGTGTGTTTGCCTTGGCAGGCCAAAAGTAGGGTAGCAGATGCAAGGAGCGCTATTTTAAGTATATCTATTCTCATCGGTTAATCTTGAAATATATTTGCAAAGATACGAAAATAGTTACAACATAACATCCCCACACGAAAAAAGTCCGACCCTGTAGGATCGGACTTTGTATATTCTAAACCGAACTATCGATTAGAGTTTAGTGAGATTGAAGTTGCGCCACAAAACCTTGATGTTGTTGCCATCGTGGATCTGCAACATGATACGACCAGTCTTTGAGCCGATCAGTTCATCGTCGAGTTCCATCATAGGCTCGCCATTAAGCCAAGACTGAACCTTGTTGCCCTCAACCTTCAGACGGAGTGTATTCCACTGACCCTCCTTGAGGGTATTCTCCTTCTCGTCGGGAATCTGCTTCAACCAGCCACGACCGTATGACTCGTAAACGCCACCTGTGTCGTTGCCCTTGGGTGCAACCTCACACTGCCAGCCATTCACAACGTTACTCTTGAAGCCGCCATGAACGAATGAGTGGAAGAAGAGACCAGAGTTACCGTTTGACATCTGCTTGAACTCAACTGTGAGATCGAAATCCTTGTAGTACTCGCGTGTGCCGAGGTAGCCGTACTTCAGATCCTCGCCATTCTCGGTAACGAGGTTACCCTCATCGTCAACCGATACACGCATACTGCCGAAGAGCTCCCAGCCAGTGAGATCTTTGCCATTGAAGAGACTAACATTCTGACCAGCACGCTTCTCGGGTAACTCCTTAATCTTTATGTTGCGGAACGATGCGGGGTCGCCGTGATCCTGCAAGCAGATTACACCCTCGTGAGCCAAACCATACTCAGTGTGGTCACCCCACTTACCGCTAGACTTCTTTGCAAACCAATCCTCGGTATAGGCCTCGAACTCGAGAATCTTCTCGCCATTGAGCCAGTGCTCAACGTGACCGTTGTCGTAAACGATCTTCGATGAGTTCCACTTGCCTACGGGATTAACCTTCATCTTGCTGTAATCGGGCAGGTGCATAGCATAGTCAACGCCCAGCTTCTGCCACTCCTCCAACTTGGTGGGAGCATTAACCTCCTCCCAGCCCTCGTTGTCGATGAGCTGATACTCGGGACCAGTAACGTAGGGAACATCGAAGCGGGGATGCTCAACAACGTGGTACAACATACCGCTGTTGCCACCATAAGTGAGTTTCCAATCCCATACCAACTCAAAGTTTGAGTACTTCTTATCCGTTACGATATAACCCGATGCATCACCACCCTCACCAGAGGCCTGAATGCAACCATCAACAACGCGCCAGCCATTAGTGAGCTCTGTGCCGTTGAAGTCGCGCCAGCCGTTCATTGTCTCGCCATCGAAAAGTAACTGCCAACCCTCAGCCTTCTCAGCCTCAGAGAGCGTGTTGTGCTTTTGGCACGATGTAGCCATCCCAGCCGCAAGAGCCGATATGGCAACAAATGATACGATTTTCTTCATAGTTGTTTTGTTTTATTAAGTTTATCCTATTTTTTGTCCAATATATTTTGCGCGTAATGTGTAGCGCATATCAGCACTTTGTGCCTCCAATATCAGTCCCGACTGCCCATCGGAGCTCTGTGCACCTTGATGCAGGTGGGGTAGAGCGTCGGTGTACCACGCCTGGTAACGCCTGTTGCCGATTGTTAGCGTAGCACCCTGGCAATTATAGCCCGCCACGTTGTGTTGCTGCTTTTTCTCGGTTTGCCACTCACGGCTGCCCTCCACAAAACAGAGTGTTGCCACATCGTTCATATCGGTGTATGTGCCGTCGAAGCTGTGTAGCGAGTACTCTCGCTTGGCACGTAGTTCGTGTTTGTATGCTCCTTTGCCTATCTGGTGATATGTGGTGTCAATGCGCAGATGCAGCAAATCGCTGCTATTGCCCATCTGTCGCTCGTATATTACGGTCAAAGACTCGGGCGCAGGAGTAGGGGAGTTGCGCTTAGTCTGCTCGCTTTGGTAAATTACCTTATCGGCACATCCATAGCCTATGTTAAATGTCTGATATATAGCTACGATTGCAATGATTGCGATGATGGCTATGTATAGACGTTTGCCCATATCCACTACCTATTTGTTAAAATAGCATAATTTACCCGGTAAATTTACTAAAGAATTTCCAAATTTCCTCGGCTATATCCAAATCTTTTTCACCCCAGGTGTGTCCGCCGCCAATAATTTCGTATAACCACACATCGTTGCCATGCTCGCGGTCGATATATCGGTGAGCAATAACCTGATGTGAGTCAGGGCTCTTCAGTGGCAGTTGCTCGCGTAGCTCCTCGTTGCAACCGTTGCGTTTAACCCAGTAGTCGACGGCATCGGGTACGGCAATATATGCTCCCCAGCCACCTTTGTTCTCCAAGTCGCCAGTCCACTCCGATGTGCGATCCTCGGTGCCGTGAACCTCGAAGAGTGGGATAGGGCGGGTGCGGGTGTATGCCTTTGGCATCCACTCCATTGTAAGACCGGCAATGGGTGCTACGGCACGGAAGGTGCTTTGACGGCTATATGCCAGCAGGTAACACATCTCACCTCCGTTGGACATACCCGTGCAGAAGGTGTTTTTGCGACTTAACCCATGCTCTCGCTGCAGCTTGCGGGCAAGCTTGCTTAAGAACGAGATGTCGTCAATTGTCATATCTGCCTGAAAGGGATAGCCTACATTCCAGCACGGCTTGCCACGACCATCTTTAGCTCCCTGCGGATAGCATACGGCAAAGCCATGACGCTCGGCCGCTTCGTTCATGCCCACATGGTCGAGATCGAACGATCCGCCGTAACCATGCAACACAAATACGAGCGGAGCATTGGGCTGAATATTGGCGGGGAGATAGAGTTTGTATGTGCGCTCTGTGCCATCGATTGTGCAACTATATGTTTGATAAGATGTGCGAGAACGAGCCGTGGCCACGCATGTGGGCATAGTAATTAATATTAAGGATAGCAGCAGAGTGCATATGCATGTTGAATGTTTCATAAGGGTTGGGTAATTAGTGGTTGTTTTATTAGAGTATTATTGTTCTTATTTACAAAGATAAGAAATTTTCCTTAAATCCAAAGATTGATGTAATACTTACATTATGTAAAATAATGTACAGGAATAGATCAAAATCTGGCTCTTGAAAGTGACTATTTGTTTAATTGATCTTTTTGGGGCTAATCAGCGCAATTGGCAAAGCAGCGGAGATAATACGGCAGATATAGTACTGAAAGGAAATAGCCATTGGATTTTCCGTGAAATGCTCTATATAATATAGTACCGACTTGATGTATCGAATTATACGCCAACGCCGCTCTGCAATAAGTGTCTTTTGTATTATTCTGCGCTCGGCTGACAATAATGTTTCGACTCCAGTTTTTCGCTAATCTTAAACATGTCTTCTCCTGTGGTTATAATTAGTCCGCAGAATTAATCCCCAGTATATAGATATTATTTGTGCAGATATGTGGCTTTGTGTTTAATTGATCTTTGTTCGCACGTTCGGTATAATTGGCAAAGCAGTAGAGATAATTATGTTAAAAATTATTTCTGTTAAAAATCGCACTCAAAAATTATCGTCTTGGTTGGTAACTCTCAAATGTGTTGTCGTCGAATAACACAATCACTCGTTTGACGTTGCCTCGTTTTGAAGCGGCCATCGCACCCAAAAAAATATTTGTCTCGTCGTTGGCGATTGTTGGATTTGTCGGTTGCGCAGGTTGTGTCGCAACTGAAGACGAAGGTGTGGTTACCTCGGTGTCGGCATTGGGTGCGTCGAACGGGAGCTGTGCATTCATTGCTGGCGTCTCGGCCAATGCTGGATCAGGACGATACATCTCGTCGCTATCGAGCAACAGCCAATCGGGATTGATGCGAGGGTAGCGTTGCAGAATCTTCTGCACAAAATCGAGGCTTGGCTTGTTGCGTCCGCCCAAGATGTGAGAGATGCTCGATGGCTGTATGCCGAGATACTCCGCCAGTTTACTGCCAGTCAGATTCTCGGAATTCATCAAAATTTGCAATTTTTCACGCATAATCGGTAGTTTTTACAAAGATAAATCATTTTTCTTTTGTAAACAAGGGTTTTGATACAAATGTAATTAAACGTAAGATGTTGATAAGTGTTACAATTGTCAATGTTCGGATTATTGTAAAGTATACTAAAGTATAGAATCTAATGCTTTAAATTAGTTATTATTCCGTAAAATACTGATAAATTGATGTATATATTCCTATTTTACCTCATAATACTCAAATGTACCCCAAGATGGACCCTGAAGCGTATTTCCGTTATTATTTACAAGAGTTGCGTAAGGTAAAATGCTGATATATAGACTATTAAGTGTTAAAGTTAAATAATTTGAATTTGGATTTTTACCACAGAGATCTCCGCTTTACGAAGGTTAATCTACTACCCTACCCTATTGATGGATGTGAATAATTAACAGCAGAATAAGGTTATTCGAATTTACAAATGTTACAAATGACTAATTTATTAGCTTTATGGAGTTTTACAAATGTAATTCAGTGATGTGGATTTTACGAAAATACATTTGTAATCTACCCTACTTTATTGATTTTTTAATGGATGTTGTTTTATGCGATAATTATGTTAAATATAAAATAAAATAGAGTAGTTTCATTAGAACTACTCTATTGTCTTTCAGTCTATTATAATGCTGTAAACTTATGTTTATAACGATAATTTTTGAGCGATTTCGATGAATTCTTCTGGGGTTAATTTAAGCTTTTCGGCCGTAAAATCAACGTCTTTTTCGCTATTCATCGGTATTAGATGTATATGTGCGTGCGCTACTTCGAGTCCTAAAACGACCATCGCTACCTTTACGCATCCTGTTTGCTCCTTGATTTTGTGCGCAATCTTTTTTGCGAATAATGTAAGGCCTGAAAGCGTGTTGTCATCGAGATCGAATATGTAGTCCACCTCTACTTTGGGAATAACCAGCGTGTGGCCTTTTGCTAGAGGATTGATGTCGAGGAATGCGTAGTAGTTGTCATCCTCGGCCACTTTGTACGAGGGAATCTCCCCCGCTACAATCTTTGAGAAAATAGTTGCCATATCAATTCAGTTTAATATTCTTCGTATTTAGGTTTCATAATCTCGGCATATATTGTAGCCTTCTCGATGTCGAAATCGTTGATTATACGCCCTATTTCGCTGCGTTTCATCTCGCCCTGCTTTATTGGATCGGTGTCGGTTGTCTTGTTTAAGCTCTTTTTTGGTGAGTTTTGTGTTCTCTTGACCTGCTGTGCCGATGCGCCACCCTTATGTGGTTTTGTGGTCGGTGTGCGACGCATTGCGGGCTTGGGGGCTTGCTCAAATCTTGGTGTTGGTTTAGTCTCTCCTGACAAAGGCGGTAGTATTATCTCTGGATCAGCCTTTCCTTCGAATATTTCGCGTATGCGGCGCTCTATATCCTCTTGTTCGGGCGTGGGTATGGCGTCCTCTCCCTCTTTCTTGGAAGGGGAGTTTTTGCTCGCTTTTTGGCCTATAGATACTATGGCGCCAAATATAAGGAGGGGTATGACCCAAAAGGTGTCCATTGCAATGTTGTTTATCTTTTTTAGTTGGGCATCTGTCGCTTTACGGTGTCCATGCCCTTTATGCGGCGTAGGCGCTCGAGTATGGCGTTAAGGCTGTTGGCGTCACGCACATAGAGGCTTAAGGTTCCTTCGAATATGCCGTCGTGTGACTGTATGTTCACCTGGCGCATATTCACGCTGAAATCGTTTGTAATGACATTGGCCAGGTCGACCAATACACCCATACGGTCGATGCCGACTATTTCGATGGTCACAAGTGATGACTGAGTCTTGAGCTGCGACCACTGTATGGCCTCCTTTACGATGCATTCACCGTGCTGTGATGCCAGTCGGTTGAGCTCCTCGCAGGTGGCTTTGTGTACGATAATCTGGTGTGTTATGGGGTCCTTGTAGCCCACTACGCTGTCGCCCGGCAATGGGTGGCAGCAGTCCGCAACGGCCAGCTCCTGGTGTTCGGCAGGCTTGTTGGGAGTGCGGATGGAGTTGTCCTCCTCTTTGTCATCGTCCTCCTTGATAAAGAGGGTCCAGAATTTCAAAATTTTGAAATTAGAGTTGGTTTTGATGACTTTCTCGAGGTTGTTGAGTGATATGATTCCGGCGCCAATCTTGGTATACAACTCCTCCTTGCTACGGCTCTCATATGATTCTAATAGTTTGCGAATGACGCGGTTATTAGGTGTTATATTAAGTTTTGCAAGATGTTCATTCAGGGTATCCATGCCACGCTGGTAGTTGTGTTCCTGTTCGCGCTTAAGGAAGTTTTTGATTGCTTGCTTGGCCTTGCCCGTCATAGCATACTCCAACCACTCGGCCTTTGGCTTGGCTGAGTCGGCGGTGATGATCTCCACCTGATCGCCACTCGACAAGGTGGTTGTGATGGGCATAATCTTATGGTTGATCTTGGCTCCGATGGCCGAGTTTCCAATCTTGGTATGCACATCGTAGGCAAGGTCGAGAGCTGTTGCTCCGTATGGCAGATGACGCGCCTCACCCTTTGGTGTAAATACCGCTATTTCAGAAGTATACAGCGATAACTTAAAGTTATCCAGGAACTCGACTGCATTCTCTGTCGGGCTATCCAAGGCGGTGCGAATCATCTTCAACCACTTGTCGAACTCGTCGCCATCATTCGAGATGGTGGCCTTCTTGTATTTCCAATGTGCTGCAAATCCTCGCTCGGCAATATCCTCCATACGCTGTGTGCGAATCTGCACCTCTACCCATATACCATCGGGTCCCATCACGGTTGAATGTAGAGCCTCATAGCCATTAGCCTTGGGCATACTGATCCAGTCGCGCAGACGGTCGGGTTTGGGGGTGTATAGGTCGGTAATCGATGAATACACCTGCCAGCATTGCGTCTTCTCAGAGGGGAAGTCCAAAGGTTGGAATACTATGCGAATAGCGAAAAGATCGTAAATTTCCGAGAATGGAATCTGCTTTCTGAGCATCTTTGTCCATATCGAATATACGCTCTTGATGCGTCCCGAAATCTCGTATTTGATGCCGTTGCGGTCGAGTGCCTCGATGATTGGTGCGTTGAATTTGCGTATGTACTCCTCGCGGGCTGCCGAGGTTTCGTCAATCTGGCGCGAAATCTCCTCATACTCCTTGGGGAATCGGTACTTCATACACAAATCCTCCAATTCGGTCTTGATTGCGTGCAAGCCGAGTCGGTAGGCCAATGGTGCAAAGAGGTACATTGTCTCGCCCGTAATCTTAATCTGCTTATTCTGCGGCATTGCACCTAGTGTACGCATATTGTGCAGGCGGTCGGCTATTTTGATAAGGATAACTCGTACATCGTCCGAAAGAGTGAGCAATACCTTGCGGAAGTACTCCGCTTGGCGCGAGGTGTCGGCGTTGAAGACACCCGACATCTTGGTAAGTCCATCGACCATTGATGCAATTTTCTGGCCGAAGATATGTTCCATATCCTCCACCGTGTAGTCGGTATCCTCCACTACGTCGTGAAGGAGTGCTGCCACCACCGATTTTACGCCCAGACCAATCTCATCGACTACAATCTGAGCCACTGCAATAGGATGCAGGAAGTAAGGTTCGCCTGAACGGCGTCTTACACCTTGATGTGCCTCCTTGGCAAGGAAGAAAGCTCGCTTGATGAAGTTCCAATCCTCCTCGTTTTTGCAAATCTTCTCGCACGACTTGGCGAGTATTTCCCATTGGGCTTGGATTAAAATCTCGTCCTCTGCAGTGTAATTCATAAGCCTAAAATTGCTATCTTAAATCCCGTTAATATCAACTTCTCGTAAATCTTTTCTTATGAAAAGAAATATACGATGATTGATGTGAATGTAGATAAAAATGCTACGGTTTCCAACCAATATACTTTTGCTCGTTTTACGGTTTTAGTCAGTGTGGCCGCAAGAACAATGACTGCTAACCATCCCAAAACCACAAGCCAAGCTTTACATACAAAAATTACCCATAATAGAGCGCAGGTTGCAGCGCAAATAGCGCTCGTAGAGTGAATTGTCTTCTCAAAAGTATTTGCTTTGAATGCCGGTGCCGCTCCCGTAAACAAGATACCTCCCGCTGTTAAGAAAGCTAAAAATTGAAGATCGTTTCCAGTGGAAATCTCCAACCAGGCCGGCATTAGCAAAACAACAAGAAGTGTCATCATAATTGGGAAGGAAATCCTCATCCAATTCTTCTTATTCATATATAGGTAATAGGTTTCACTTAAAGAGTTGGGAACTCCAAAAAGACCTAATGCAATACCATTATAGATAAGATATACTGCAAATGCCGCAAAAATAAATGTAATTGTCCAAGCCATTATTCAAGTCTATTTTGGGGTTATCAAAATTGAAAGAAACTCTTTTGTAATCCTTGTTATATATATGATTATGCACAAGAGTGGGTTTTCGCCCTACTCTTGTGCTTGAATTTCGTTATTTCTGAGCCTTCATCGCCTCGCGCAATTTCTCTTCAATCTCGTTGCAGAGCTCGTCATTTTGCTTAAGTAACTCCTTGACTGAGTCGCGACCCTGGCCAATCTTCTGTTCGCCATACGAGAACCATGAGCCTGCCTTGCGGATGATGCCGTAGTCTACGCCTAAATCAACAATCTCGCCAATCTTTGAGATACCCTCGCCGAACATAATGTCGAACTCGGCGCGCTTAAAGGGTGGTGCCACCTTGTTCTTTACGACTTTAACTTTGGTGCGTGTTCCGAGCTGCTCCTCGCCATCCTTGATAACCGATGCACGGCGGATGTCGATACGTACGCTGGCGTAGAACTTCAAAGCGTTACCACCTGTTGTGGTCTCGGGATTGCCATATACAACACCGATCTTATCGCGCAACTGGTTAATGAAGATACATACGGTCTTGGTCTTTGAGATGCTGGCTGTGAGCTTACGCAGTGCCTGCGACATAAGACGTGCCTGAAGACCCATCTTCGAGTCGCCCATCTCGCCCTCAATCTCGGCCTTGGGTGTAAGGGCTGCTACAGAGTCGATGACGATGATGTCGATGGCGCTTGAGCGAATCAAAGAATCGGCAATCTCCAATGCCTGCTCGCCATTGTCGGGCTGCGAGATAAGTAGGTTGTCAACATCTACACCCAGTTTCTGTGCGTAGAACGAATCGAAAGCGTGCTCAGCATCGATGAAGGCTGCAATACCGCCCGCCTTCTGAGCCTCGGCGATGGCGTGAATTGCGAGTGTAGTCTTACCTGATGACTCGGGACCATAAATCTCAATCACACGACCTTTGGGGTAGCCGCCCACTCCGAGCGCCATATCGAGTGTGACAGAGCCTGTGGGAATTACGGGGATGTCGGTTACAGCCTCGCTGCTCATACGCATAATCGAGCCCTTGCCGAAGTCCTTCTCGATCTTGTCCATTACCGCGCTCAAAACCTTGAGCTTGTCGGCGTTAACTTGTGTTTTTTCAGTTAAGTCGGAGGCCAAGC
>JAZQSN010000019.1:0-1848 GCA_045630065.1 Alistipes sp. | reverse complement strand
ATTGTTACGGTTGTGGCGCTCTACGATAAGCCACAAACACTGCCACTCCCCGAGATGTACGGCAAGAATCTGACCGTCAAGACGGGCGGCGTGGATGGCTGTGATTGTCCGGAGATTTTGAGCCTCATCGAGGCGGGCAAGATTGACACCACACCACTGATTACGCACCGTTACAAACTCGCCGACATCGCCGAGGCGTACCACGTGTTTGGGAACAAGCTGGACGGCGTGATTAAGGTGGCGGTGGAGCCGTAAAAAAGGTGTAGACAGGAAATTATCCCTTTGCAAGATGAGATTATATCATTAGGAGTTATGGACACTCAAGAAAAAGAAAGATTAATAAAAGCAATTAATTCTAAAGGGTTGCGAAATAGCCTTATATCAATATACTACAACATCGGAAGGGCTTTACCATTTAGAGCGCAAAGATTCCCTGATGGTAGAGTTTCTGATTGGTATCGCTCGCAATTTGTGGAAGTGCATAGCGTTAAGCCTAGCGGCAAAGGTGGAAAGTACGGGGATGCATATGGTTTCTACTATCGAAATGGCGAGAGAGCTGACGCATGGGAAAACGACCCAGAAGGTAGCTGGTGTAAAATTGACGATACGCAACCACAGGGTATCCCTTGTGGGGCGTGCGGCTCGTGGGTTTTATTGGATATTTTGGGTGAACAAACTGATAAGCCTACCAAAATATATGCACTTGATGACACCCTTGAATTTGGTAAACATAAGGGCAAAACTCTTCGAGAGGTTATTAAAGAGGACTGGAGTTGGGTCGAATGGGCTATAGACCAATCTGAACATTTCTTCTGTGACATTGATGATGTAATGAAAGAACGAGAGGAGACAATCAAAGTTCTCTCAGCTGATGATGTATTAACTTTCGGTAAGTATAAAGGCAAAACATTACGGGAGATACATTCCGAAAACCCTAATTACCTAATATGGGTTAGCCAAAATACAAATGATTTCGTCATAGATTTTAACAGTCTTAATGAATAGCCCTTTCTATCTATGATTGACCACATACTACAACCATTGATTTGTGAGCGATTTCTGACGGATGCGCGGTATCGGGAGGGGCATTTGCGAGTGGTGAATGCGTTGCCTGAAAGGCGTGTTATGGGGCTTCATTCGCCCGAGATTAAGGCTGTCGCAAAGAGGCTCTCACGCGAGGGCGGCGAGGTCGTTATGCCCGATGGAACGCATCGAATTTGTGCCAATGGAGCCGAAGTGATTCGTGCTTTTGAGGCGGTGCCGAGCGAGTGCCTTTGCTACGAGGAGACTGTTATTTGGGGCTATCTCATAAACCTCGAAAAGTGTTCGCTTGATGAGCGTTTGGCGATGCTCGGTCGCTATGTCCCGGTGCTTGATAATTGGGCGGTGTGTGACTCCTACTGCGCTCACGCAAAGTGGATGGCGCGTGCCGATAAGGTGGCTCTGTGGGCGTTTTTGGAGCAGTGGTTTGACTCTGAGTGTGAGTTTGAGGTACGCTTTGCGGTGGTTGTAGCGATGTGTTATTTCCTCAACGAGGATTGGTTGGGAAGAGTCTTTGCTCGTTTTAACTCTCTCAATTTCGACCACATAAAGTTAAAATATAAAACCGTCAAGGGCAAGCCGAAAGTCGCTCAACAAGGCACTGTGCAAGGTGCAGAGCCGTACTATGTGCGAATGGGTGTTGCATGGCTGTTGGCGACTGCGCTAGCAAAGTTTCCTGATGCAACGAGGACGTTTATCCGATCGTCAAACTTGCCCGACGATGTTGTTAAACTCTATATCCGCAAGGCTCGCGAGTCGTTCCGCACACGCACGGTCGAGGCAGTATAACATCTGTATAATAACTTA
>JAZQSN010000018.1:0-1862 GCA_045630065.1 Alistipes sp. | reverse complement strand
TTAACCTCGCCGACTACATATTGAAGTGTATTGATATCCATTGGACTCTCTTTTGGATAAGAGTAGTGGTGTTGAAATAAAAAGGTTTATTCATCGTCAGGAATTTTATCCTCAACCTCAACAGATGGCTCAAATCCCGTTGCCTCATCATATGTCGGTGTGCTGTGCTGACCGTGGTTATCGGTGTCGTGCTGCGGAGCATCGCTATGCTGCGTAAATGGCGGCATAACAAGATAGCGTTTTACCCAATCACGGTATTTCCAAGCCGAGTACTCACGGAACCACACCTCGTAATCTATCCAGTATGCCTGAAGCATATTGGTCGTAAGAGGCATATCGAAGTAAGTGAGGTTGCATCGCTCGTTTAGTGCCGGTTCTCGGTTCTTGGCATCTTGAATTGCTACATTCAATCGCTGGAAGACAATGAATGGGTCGCACTCGCGCTCAGGGTCCGAGTTATTGAGCGTGTTGAGAATAAAGCGCACACGCATTGTTGCCCGTCCTTCGCCTATACGTTGCTGGGCTACGAGGTAGCGCACATTGACAAAGTGGATGAAGACAGCAGGAAAGGCTATCTCATACTCTAAGTTCTCGCTACGAATAAGACGAGCGAACTGACCGTTGTCGATAGCGATGGTCTTAAAGAGGGGTGGTGATGTTGGATCATCGGGGTCTTCACGCACGGTGAGGATAGCACGACGCACAGCATCGTACATATTCACAAAAGGGTTTTCGGATACCTTCTCGGGAACACTCTCTGCGGGAGGTGCTTGCTCCTCTGTCTGCGGTTTGTTATGCTTATCTTTTATCATTTCGGAAATCCTTCAAAAATCATATCTACAAGACCGTTGATGTGGTCTTCAATGTTGGGTGAGAAGCCTATAAACTGACGATGCACGGGGCGGCGTGATGAGTATTGGTTCACGGTGTATAGTCCGAATTTCGGGTCGGTGTTATGCACCGCAGCATAGTTCTTATACTTGCCTCGCTTCTTACCTCGCTTGCCACGGATGTAGGAACTCACCTCCGTAGTCCAGATGTCGTAGTGAGTGGTACGGCGAAAGCCTCCCTTGCCGTGCAGTTTACCGAACTCTAATGAGCGACCACGCTCTCCCTTGATGCTCCTTGACAGCGTACCGGTATCGACCATTGTGGGATGAGTAAACTTCTTTCCCCACTTTGATGTGCGGGCGGGCCATTTACTACCGTTGAAACCACCTCGCTCGAAAGAGGATTGAAACTGCTGTTTGGCATATTCACCCGCCGCCGTAACAAAGTCCTGGGCATTATAGAAAAGTTTGCTTCCCAACATTCGGTAGTTACCGTTTCGCCACTGGGCACAGAACTGGTCAATCGTTATCTTGCTCATAGAACTTCGATTTTAGGCGTTTGACAATCTTCTGTACAAACTGAGGTAGTGGCGTATCAAAATAGCGATGAGCATCGGTAAAGATTCTGCCACCCGTTGCAAGGCTCTCGCGGAATACAGGATCAACCATCGAGCGACACTTGTCAATACTCAATGAGGCTCGCACTCCCGCAAAGCCATTGGCAATAAGATAGCACCTGCATCCCCATTCGATGGGCGGTATCAACTCTGCTGGGAACTCCGACTTGCGGTAAGATATTCCTTCGAGGGACAGGTGCCACGGGCGCACGCGCTCGTCCCCCTGCGTCATATATGTAATAACAGACTCGGCATTTACAGCCATCCACCACGTAGCCATCTTTGCTGCAAAGAGAACTTGCTCATTCTCTGCCTCAGCATAGGTGAGGTTATATTGCTCACAGATTGTTTCGTAGTCGAGCAAGCACTCCTCATCAACCTCTTCGGGCAGTTCGCTTATCATCGTCATCTCCTC
>JAZQSN010000017.1:0-34425 GCA_045630065.1 Alistipes sp. | reverse complement strand
ATACCGATCTTCTTGCCCTTCTTAGCCTCAACTGCGTTTACGCCGAGAGCAAAAATAGCAACAGCCACAACCATCATGGCCTTGCTCAAAAAGTTGAAAATTTTCATTACCTTAAAGTTTTTAATTGGTTTAAGTATTTTTTTACTGTAATATTTCCTTCCCATTTATACCCGCTGCGCTGCGGACCAGGTTCGTTGCGGACCACATAACGGGAATATACGCTACAAATATAAACAATAAAATTAACAAATTAATAAAATTAGGTATAAATTTTAACCTATTGCACCACGACACCTCTCTTAATCGGAGTCCTGAATCACTGCAGGTTCCAGTAATGGGATATAAAATTTGATATTTCTACTATATATATATATATTTGTAATCATAAAATCAATGACAATGAAGAGACTATACTATTTTTTGTGCGCCGCGAGCATAGGTTTGGCATCGTGCGCAAGCAACGAGCCTGCCGTAGTGGAGAGTGTGGTTGCCTACACACGTGTGGGTGATATCAACAACGTGATGATTGATGCTATCGAGATTACGGTGAGCAATCCCCGCTCGATTCGTGGCTTGAAGGCCGAGGATTTCGACTTGGTGAACAACATCCCCGACGGATTTGTTGACCCTGCAACAGGTCAGGCACCCGTGCCCTACCAGAACGACGGCATCGTGGTAACACGCTCAAAGAACACGTTGCGCATCGAGGCCAACTCGTTCAACTTCCGTGGCCGTCGTGGTCAGAACCGCGAGACGCTGGGCTGGGAGCTGGTATGTAAGGCCGATGCAAACCTCAATGTTACAACCGAGAATGTGACCGACACCCGTCTGGCGGTGCTCGACGACTGCGTGAAGGGTTCGTTCACCTATGCCGGCATCACACGCGAGTATATCCTCCACCTGCCCAAGGATGCTGAGGGTAATGTAAAGAAGAACGTGCCGCTGCTCGTATGGCAGATTGGAGGTGGCGAGTACAATCGCGACCTGATGACCGCTGCTATGGCCAACCGCTGCATCGTGTCGTTGCCCGACGCCGATGTAGAGTGTGCTACGCTGATGTTCGCCATCGCTAACCCCAACTACTCATACAGCGCATCGCTCGACCCCGAGCGCATCAAGCTAGTTGACCGCAACAACGCTTTGCAGATGGCATTCATCGACACGCTTATTGCCGATGGTATTGTCGATGGCCAAAAACTCTTCTGCGCCGGCGCATCGAGTGGTGGTGGTTGCACAATGC
The DNA here is from genome assembly GCA_045630065.1 of Alistipes sp. Lineage (GTDB taxonomy): Bacteria > Bacteroidota > Bacteroidia > Bacteroidales > Rikenellaceae > Alistipes. The sequence continues at coordinate 33,185 of JAZQSN010000017.1, read as the reverse complement.
GTTTTATGATGCAGTTCCCCGACCGCTTCAAGGCGGCTATTCCCTGCTGCGCTATGGACCCCATCGTACCCATCCACAAAGCCGAGCAGAAGTATGACGGTCAGTTTGAGGACGACTTGGTGAAGGCTTTCCAGAATAAGGTCTATAAGTGGAACGGCGAGGATATGGCTCTCGCACCCATCGATACCGAGGCATTCTGCAAGTTGCCTATGTTCTTCGTGCACGCCGACTCTGACACCACCTGCAAGGTTATCAGCTCGCACGTTTACTATGGCGCACGCAAGCGCTTGGGCGCACAGGACGATAAGATTCAGATCTTTGACGATGCATATATGCAGAAGTTTGGTATCCCCAAGATGATCAGCCACTTCTCGTGGGTACCCCTCTTGAACGACTACTCTGAGGGCACAGCAATGGACTGGCTCGTAAAGCAGATGTAGGAGACGTAGCATACAATAAATGCCGCTAACATCGCGTTGGCGGCATTTTTATTTTATAACTCCACAAAAAAAAGCGACCTCGGCAGATGGCTGAGGTCACTTTAATTATCTTATTTATAGATAGTTGCCTATTCCCACTCGATTTAAGTTTTACACCGCAAATATAGTTATTATTCCCAGAATATCAAATAATTACAAGATGTTCTGCTTCTTTTTCACTCCACACTGGTGTCAAAGACTGGTGCCAAACTTCCACTTCCCTCTCCTGCTTTACATACACTTATACTATATATGATATGTAAGTGAAACGACTTACACTAATCCCGACTACTAATTATCCACTAACTCGTTAATAAACAACACAATAACCACATTTTACCGCTTTCACTTTTATGTAGAAGTGAATACGGGCAAAACAATCTACACAAAATATACAAAAAAAGACCTCCTAATAATGCCTCATAATATTAAAAAAACGCTAATTTTATATTTGCTCAGGACTTTATTCTTGGATTTTAGAGTTTTAACTCATACATTTGCTGATGCAGATGAAAAATAAGTTGGATATAATATTTATTTCTCTCCTATTAGGATTGATGATGGCGGCGGGATTAACAATCGCCGACGGTTTATCCTATAGTACCAACTTATATGTGAATGCTGAAGACTTTGCCGAAGCAGAGTACAATGACTGCACTCAATTAGAGTCCAGAGAACTCTTCTATCCGCACATTTCAAACAGGCGTCGTAGTTCCTCTTTGGCACAACGCCTATCTGCGAATAAGTCGCATAGTAGGCAGGGGGTATCAAAGACCACTAACACAACATCTACAAAAGAACATCTACTACTCAATTATTCTATACGCCATATTTGCAGCGCTGAGCCGCAATCATTAAATTATGGCAACACCATTATAGTTAGATTCCGTAGGCTACTGATTTAGCCAACATCTCCCATACAGAAATTTTTAACCCTCACTCGGTTAAAAACGACTTGTCGTATGCATTAGTCAAAGATGTGTATGTCGGAAGAGTGTAATTTAACTATAATCTATAATGGAATACATCATACTAATCATATCGTTGTTGGCTATTGTCTGGGGAGCCGACAATCTCGTTAATGGCTCGGTGTCAATTGCACGCCGTTTCAAAATCTCAGACTTTGTTATTGGAGCCGTAATTGTTGGCATAGGAACATCTTGCCCCGAGTTGGTAGTTAGTGCCAGCGGTGCGTGGCAAGGTAGTGTTGATGTTGCCATTGGCAATGTCGTAGGCTCAAACATCTTCAATATTCTCGGTATCTTGGGTATCACAGCATTGGCTTACCCCGTAACTGTAAGCAACGAAAATCGTCGTTTTGAACTACCCGTGTGCATTGCTGTCTCAATACTCATTACGCTGTTGGCGTTTAACTTCTTTAACGGCAATGCTGTCTCGATCGGTCGTATTGACGGCCTGTTGTTATTGGCGTTATTCGCTCTATTCATCTATTTTTCGTTTCTGCGAGATAAGCGCAATGGTAAAAATACGACCGATGAGATTACGGCAGAACCCATTAACGAAAGGTTAATTATCTCAATAGCAAAGGTGGTTGTCGGCCTTGGCGTGTTGGTTACGGGCTGTCATTTCTTTGTTGAGCAGGCCGTTGTCATTGCCACAAAACTCGGCGTAAACGAAGCCTTCATAGGTCTTACTCTTATTGCTTGCGGAACATCACTTCCAGAACTTGCCGCATCCGTTGCCGCGGCTGTAAAAAAGAATACTCAACTCGCATTGGGAAATGTTGTAGGCTCAAATATCTTTAATATTACATTCATTCTCGGCGTGAGTTCTCAAATATCACCACTCACGGGCGGAGGTATCACCTTGGTAGATTATCTTGTAATGATAGCCGCTGCTTGTCTGCCTCTCGTGTTGGGTATGCGAGGAAAGATAACACGCTTGGCGGGTGGAGCATTGTTTGCCTGCTTTGTAGCCTATAACGCGTGGTTGATATACGCACAAGGTCTTTAAGAAATTTCAAAACCAGAATCCATTATAACGCTCAATGTGTAGCATTTTAGTATTCTTCCTCTATCTCAGTGTTCGCAGACGAAGGGGAGCATAATCATAAAACTAACAATATAACTATACCATATTATGATTTTACAAATTCTCACTCTTTTGGGTGCGCTCGGAATGTTCCTCTACGGAATGAATCTTATGAGCGAAGGTTTGCAGAAGGCAGCAGGTGACCGTCTGCGTCGATTCCTTGAGGCAATGACTTCAAACCGCTTCAAAAGTGTTGCTACGGGTCTTACAATCACATCTATAATTCAATCATCGAGTGCCACAACCGTAATGGTCGTAGGCTTTGTAAATGCGGGCCTGTTGGCTCTGCATCAGGCCGTAGGAGTGATTATGGGAGCCAATATCGGTACGACCGTCACAGCGTGGCTTATCTCACTACTCGGCTTTAAGGCCGACATCTCAATCCTCGCCGTACCTCTTATGGCGTTGGGCTTTGTGATGAGCATATCGAAGAAAGAGCGTTACAAGAACCTCAGCGAGTGTGTTATCGGCTTTGCTCTCTTGTTCCTCGGCCTGTCGCTGATGAAGGAGTCGGTGCCCGATTTACGTGAAACGCCCGAGGTGTTGTCCTTCATTCAGAACTGGGCCGATATGGGCTTTGGCTCGGTATTGATATTCTTGGTCTTTGGTACCGTGCTGACGCTCGTATTGCAGTCGTCGAGTGCTACGATGGCCCTTACGCTGATTATGATGAGTATGGGTTGGATTCCCTTCCAGATGGGTGCTGCAATGGTGTTGGGCGAGAATATAGGTACAACCATCACGGCCAATATCGCGGCTGCGGTTGCTAATCCCAATGCAAAGCGTGCTGCGTTGGCGCATACTCTCTTCAATGTGTTTGGTGTTATCTGGGCGTTGATTTTGTTCAAGCCGTTTGTCAATCTTATTGGTTGGATAATTTCGGGTATGGGTTATCCTAATCCTGCCGATATGAGTTTCGCTTCGACCATCGACCCCGCATCGGCAGAATCTACCGCAATGCTCTATGGCTTGTCAATGTTCCATACACTGTTTAATACATTCAACACCTGCATCCTTATCTGGTTTGTACCGCAGTTGGTGAAGATAGTTACCACCGTAATTAAAGATAAGCCTAAGAGCGAGGAGGATACCATCCGCTTGAAGTATATTTCGGCGGGCCACACCAATACTGCCGAGTTGTCAATCAGTCAGGCGCAGAAGGAGATTCAGCACTTTGCTCAAATTTCGCGTAATGGCTTAGATTACATTCGCTCGGCCGTGCACGCTACTAAGGGCGATGAGTTTGAGATGTATCGTCAGAAACTTGTCAAGTATGAGGAGATTGCCGACCGCATAGAATTTGAGATTGCTTCATTCTTAAAGGATATTCCGCAGGAGAGCGTCAGCGAGCATACGCGCGAGAGCATTAACGCGATGTACAAAATCGTAAATGAATTGGAGAGTTTGGGCGACTCGGGCGAGGCGATTAGCCGCATCCTTACCCGTCGCAATATGCACGGCAAAGCGTTCAACGAGTATAACATCCGCAACATTGATGCGCTGTTGAATCTCGTCGATAAAGCCTACGGTATTATGATTGATAACCTGAAGAGCGAGAGCGTGGGTATGTTGGGCTTGAAGAGGGCTATTGACTGCGAGATTGAGATTAACGAACTTCGTAGCATCTTGCGCGAGGAGGAGATTAAGAACATCGAGAATGATGGTGCGCACTATCTCGCCAGCGTATATTATATGGATGTTATCTCGGAAATTGAGCGTATGGGAGATTTCATAATCAATATCTCACAGGCTCTGGAGAAGAAGTAACCACCCTTGCCGAACCCTCGGCAATAATATCGCATACAAAAAAAACGGCCTCGGATGTCCGAAGCCGTTTTTTCATTTTATATGTTTGCGGAATTGTATAGAAATCACCTTTCTATACCGTTTCGCACTACTCCCATTCGATTGTTGCAGAGGGCTTGGGTGACATATCGTAGCATACGCGGTTTACACCCTCAACCTCAGCCAAGATGCGGCGAGTGATGCGGTCGAGGATCTCCCAGTCGATGTGCTCGATTGTTGCGGTCATAGCGTCGATAGTATTCACGGCGCGGATGATTACGGGCCAGTCGTATGAACGAGCGTTGTTCTTAACACCTACTGACTTGAAGTCGGGCACAACGGTGAAGTACTGCCATACCTTCTTGTCGAGGCCTGCGTTAGCAAACTCCTCGCGAAGGATAGCGTCTGACTCACGAACAGCCTCCAGGCGGTCGCGTGTGATAGCGCCGAGGCAACGAACACCAAGACCGGGACCGGGGAAGGGCTGACGGTAAACCATCTCGTAGGGCAGACCGAGCTCAACACCGCAAGCACGCACCTCGTCCTTGAAGAGCTGCTTCAAAGGCTCAACCAATGCGAACTGCAAATCCTCAGGCAGACCACCTACGTTGTGGTGCGACTTAACCATCTTGGCAGTCTTGGTACCACTCTCAACGATGTCGGGATAGATTGTACCCTGACCAAGGAAGTCGATGCCGTCCAACTTGCGTGCCTCCTCCTCGAATACACGGATGAACTCGCCACCGATGATCTTACGCTTCTGCTCGGGATCCTCAACGCCCTCCAACTTGGTGAGGAAACGATCGGTAGCGTCAACATATACAAGGTTAGCGCAGAGCTGCTTGCCGAATACCTCGACAACATTCTCTGACTCGCCCTTACGCATCAGGCCGTGGTTTACGTGAACACAAACGAGGTTGTCGCCGATAGCCTTCAACAAAAGTGCTGCTACAACCGATGAGTCAACACCACCTGAGAGTGCCAGAAGCACCTTCTTGTCGCCCACCTGCTGGCGGATAAGCTCCACCTGGTCGGCAACGAAGTTCTTCATATTCCAGTTGGTCTCAGCCTTGCAAGTATCGAATACAAACGACTTGAGGGCAGCCTTGATAGCCTCCTCGTCGTCCTTAAACTGCTCCATCTTAACCTCGCACTGTGCCTTTGCGTGGCCAGCTGCGATAACGGGGAAGCCTGCCTCGTAGATCTCGGGCAGAACGTCGATCTCCACGCCGTCGATAACATTGTTGGGGCCACCGTTGATGATAACACCCTTCACGTTAGGCAACGCCTTGAGCTCTGCAGCTGTAATGTCGTGCGGATAAATCTCGCTATAAACACCCAACGCACGAATGGCTCGAGCCACCACAGTGTTCTCGTGGCTACCCAAGTCCAAAATTACAATCATGTCCTGTTTCATTGTCTTATTCTATATTATTTATTTGTTTTTTTACTTTTCCGTAGAAAGTTTTATAATAAGAGCTATTTTGAAGATGCTCGAAGTCCGAGGGTGCGGAGCATACTATGCGTATGTGAGCAACCCGAGGGCGAGGCAGATGCCAAAAGAGCCTTATTAGAGAACTTTCTTGTCAAAAAAGGCTCGCGCGCTGCAAGAGCGTGGCGAGCCTTATATAATTACTCTCCGCGAGTGTAGTTCGGTGTCTCGCTTGTGATTGTGATGTCGTGGGGGTGGTTCTCAACAACACCGTTTGAGGTGATGCGTACGAACTTAGCCTTTTGCAGCACTGCAATGGTATTTGCACCGCAGTAGCCCATACCTGCACGGATACCGCCTACGAGCTGATATACTGTCTCGCTGAGCGAACCCTTAAAGGGCACGCGACCAACGATACCCTCGGGAACGAGCTTCATGTCGTTCTTCTCGCCACCCTGGAAGTAACGGTCACTTGAACCAGCCTTCATAGCGTCGATAGAACCCATACCGCGGTATGTCTTGAACTTACGACCGTTGTAGATGATGGTCTCGCCGGGAGACTCTTCGGTACCTGCAAACATTGAACCTACCATCACGCAGTCGCCACCGGCAGCCAATGCCTTCACGCAGTCGCCAGAGTAGCGCAAGCCACCGTCAGCGATAACGGGAACGCCTGAACCCTTAATAGCCGATGCACAGTCGTGGATGGCTGTGAGCTGGGGTACACCTACACCAGCGATGATACGTGTTGTACAGATCGAGCCGGGACCGATACCAACCTTAACGCCGTCGGCACCTGCCTCTACGAGCATCTTGGCAGCCTCGGCTGTTGCGATGTTACCTACTACAACGTCGAGCTCGGGGAAGTGAGCCTTCACGTTTTTCAGTGTGGTAACGATATTCTTCGAGTGGCCGTGAGCCGAGTCCAGAACGATGGCATCAACACTCTCGGCAACGAGTGCCTTCACGCGATCCAATACGTCGGGTGTGATACCCACACCTGCTGCTACACGCAAACGACCCTTCGAATCCTTGCAAGCATTGGGGTGATCCTGTACCTTAGTAATATCTTTATAGGTGATAAGTCCGATCAGACGGCCGTTGTCGTCAACAACGGGCAATTTCTCAATCTTGTTTGATAGCAGAATCTCCGAAGCCTTCTCCAACTCGGTAGAGTGGGTAGTGATGATGTTATCCTTGGTCATCACCTCCTCGATCTTGCGATCCATATCGCGCTGGAAGCGCAGGTCGCGGTTGGTCACGATACCGATGAGCATATTGTCGGGATCAACTACGGGGATACCGCCAATCTTATTGTCGTGCATGAGCTGCAACGCATCACCTACGGTCTGCTCCTTCGAGATGGTGATAGGATCGTAGATCATGCCGCTCTCGGCACGCTTCACGCGGCGAACGTGAGCAGCCTGCTCGGCGATAGACATGTTTTTATGAATCACACCGATACCGCCCTCACGTGCAAGCGCAATGGCAAGTTTAGCCTCCGTCACGGTGTCCATGGCGGCAGAAACGATAGGTATGTTCAACTTGATATTACGCGAAAAACGTGTCTCGGTAGAGACTGTTCGCGGCAACACTTCTGAGTAGGCGGGTACGAGCAACACATCATCGAAAGTGAGGCCCATCGATTGTACCCTTTCATCTATGAACGACATATATCTTGGGTTTTTGTTGCGCACAAAGTTACGCATAAAATGCATATCCGCAAAATCCGCGCACCGTTTTTTCTTTAAATTTTTCTTAAATTTTTGCTCTCTACACCCGTCGCGGGACTAAAACGAGCGAATCCACTCAATCATAGCCTGCTGCCACAGCGGTTTGAAGGCCACATCGTCGTGCATACAGAAGCCGTGATAGCCACCCGGGAAGATATGCAGCGACGCCTTCACGCCGTGCTTGCGCAGGGCGTTGTAGTAACGTGTTGAGCTGATGGTGGGCACCAGCGTATCGTTATCCGAGGTGAGGATCAAAGTTGGCGGTGTATTCTTCGTTACGCGAGTCTCCATCGAGTATTCGGCACGCTCGTAGGCCGTAGCATCGGCGCCGAGCAGGTAGTCGAACGAGCCCTTATGGCAGAGTCCCTCCTCGCCTGTGATTACGGGGTAGAACATAACGGCAAAGGCGGGGCGGTCGGTCAGCGAGGCGAAGTTGGAGGTGTAGGCTGTGAGGTGACCACCTGCCGATGAGCCCATCATTCCCACCTTCGAGGCATCGAAGCCCAGTTCCTTAGACATCTTACGCAGGGTACGAAGAGCCTCGGTAGTATCCTCCAGCGGAATCTCCTTATGGCCATTGGGCAGACGGTATTTCAGCACGCCGCACGTTACGCCCTGCGAGGCGAGCCACTGCGCCACCTTATATCCCTCCCACTCGATGCACACCGACGAGTAGCCGCCACCGGGGCATACCAGCATAGCGTGGCCTGTGGCCTTGGCGGGGTCGGCCTTGAAGATGTAGAGCACGGTCTCGGTGGTGTTGCGGATAACCTGGTTCTGTGATGTCTCGGCCTCGGTAATCTCGTTTGAATGGGGAGCCGTGGAGTTATCCCAAATCTTGATGGTCATATCCTGACCGTAGTCCTGCGCCCAGAGCGTTGTGGCACAGAGCAAGAGCATAAGTGTAAAAAGGCGTTTCATTATGTTTTTTGTTTTAATATTTTTCTTCTAAAATTCTTTTTGCCGCCAAAAAGCCGCACGATAGAATCTCTCTCCCCGAGAAATCGTATAACAAGAGCTATTTTGAAGCTACTCGAAGTCCGAGAAACCGCAGTTTACAGTGTGGTAAATGAGGATTTCGAGGACAAGGCAGATGCCGAAAGAGCCTTGTTAGGCGGTTTCCTTATCTTTCAGGGTGAAGTTTGAGGCATTCAGCAGCCAGCTACCTATTCCGTTGCCGACAATGGCAATGGCAGTGATACGAATAGCATCCCAGCCCCACTCGCCCGCGAGCGAGAGGTAGAACATATTGGCGATAGAGTGCTCGAAGCCCGAGAGGATGAAAATCACGATGGGCATAATGACGAACAACCACGACTTCGACTTGCGGTAAGAGTCAACCGCCAGATACATCATCGCACCACAACCAATCGAGAGCAGCAGCACGCTCAGCGACGAGTCGGCCAGCTTGGGCGCCACGACAGCGGCAATATCGACCGTATGGCGAGAGAGCGCAAATCCCTTTGCCACAAGCCACGTACCCAAGAAGTTACCCACGATGGTGGTGAGGATACTCCAGAGGCCATACTGGCGAAAGTAGCCGATGCGGCCAGTGTACAGAGCAAACCCCTGACAGACGATGGTAAGCAGGCCGAACGAGAAGAGCAGTGCACCCACCATCTTGTTGGCACACATAAGATAGATCACACCGCCGAAGCCAATCATAATGCCAGCCAGGATGGACAAAACAAAGGTATTATAGAGTTCTCTTTTCATAGCAAAAATGTATCTTGAATGCAAAATCATACAAAGATAGAAAAATAATGTAAAAAAAGGGGGCCGAGAGGCTACTAAAGTCGTAAAATTAGTATCTTTGTAACATAAAGTATAAAATTTCAAAACTATATGAAACAACCAAAATTTATTCTCTCGTTGGCAGCAGCACTCACGATGGTAGCGTGCGCCGGCGACTACACACCCGTTGAGACTTTCACCGAGGCCAACGACCCCATTGCGCTGACCGCCGAGCAACAAGCTGCGTGGGACAATGTAACAAAGACACTCAATGCTGGTTGGGGATCTGCCAACCTTCACTACTCGCGTAGCACCGTACCCACAACCGACAACAACCCCCAACGCATCATCGCTTGGCGCGGTGAGCGCGCATCGGCGCAGGCCGTTGTATGGACTGCCGAGGGTTTGAATGGCGTTGAGGCCGAGATCGCTCCCTTCAAAGGTGATGCGGGCACACTTCCTGCCGAGATTGCCGAGGCTCGCTTCGTGCGTTATACCATCGCCGATGAGCAGCTCTACAACTTCACAAAGGGCGGTCCCACAGTGATTATGCCCGATATGCTCGACTCGCTCAAGCAGTTTGACATAGCTGCACGCACGACCCGTCCCGTATGGGTTAGCCTTGAGGTGCCTGCCGATGCAGCTCCCGGTATCTACAAGAGCTCGGTAACAATCAAGCACAACGGCTGGGGCAAGGTATCGCTTCCCATCGAGCTTGAGGTATTGCCTCAGACTTTGGCTCCCGCATCGGAGTGGGCATTTCACCTCGATTTGTGGCAGCACCCCACATCGGTGGCTCGCGCACAGGGTTTGGAGTTGTGGAGCGACGCACACTTTGAGGCTATGAAGCCCCTGATGGAGCGTCTGCGTGATGCTGGTCAGAAGGTTATCACCGCAACGCTGAACAAGGACCCCTGGAACCACCAGTGTTACGACGCCTACGAGGCTATGATCAAGTGGACAAAGCACAAGGATGGCTCTTGGTCTTACGACTACACCGTATTCGACCGCTGGGTAGAGTTTATGCTCGGCATCGGTATCAACAAATATATCAACTGCTACTCGATGGTGCCCTGGAACTGCGAGTTGGAGTATATGGACGAGGCCGAGGGTAAGATGATCACCGTGAAGGCTGAGCCCGGAACGGCTATCTTCCCCAAGATTTGGGAGCCCTTCCTCAAGGATTTCAAGAAGCACCTGGAGGCTAAGGGTTGGCTTGCAATCACCAACATCGCTATGGACGAGCGTTCGCCCGAGGCTATGCAGGCTGCCGCTGACGTATTGATGAAGTATGCACCCGAGATGGGCTTCGCATTGGCCGACAACCACCGCTCATACGAGAAGTTCACTATGATGCGTGACGTTTGTGCCGCTATGCGCCACCAGACTGTAAGTCCCGAGGACATTTTGATGCGCCGCGCGCAGGGTTACACCACCACATTCTATGTATGCTGCAACCCGATGTACCCCAACACTTTCACATCGTCGGAGCCCTACGAGGCCGAGCTTTTGGGCTGGAAGAACATCGCACACGACTACGACGGAATGTTGCGTTGGGCTTACAACTCGTGGGCTGAGGATCCCCAGTACGACTCACGCTTCGGCAACTGGATGTCGGGTGATACTTACGTTGTATATCCCTACAACCGCTCTTCAATCCGTTTCGAGCGTATGATCGACGGTATCGAGGTATCGGAGAAGATTCGCACACTGCGTGCTGCAGGTGTTGATATGAGCGGCGTTGACGCTGTACTTGCAAAGGTACGCGAGGTGGAGATCACCGACTACAACCAGCCTTGGATGCAGATTATGGAGGAGGCTAACAAGGCTCTTATCGAGGCTTCTCGCTAACGCCAACCAATGATAACAAAAAACGCTCGGTTCGCTGCGAATCGGGCGTTTTTTTTGTCAGGAAATCGGGCGCCCTGAGTTAGTGTAAACAAATTGTAAAGAGGTTGTTAAGTTTTCGTTAAGATTGATTTGGGGTAGTTGGAGATTGCCCCATATGTATTAACTTTGAAAACCGAAATGCGCCCAAAGTGCCGTTGGCACGGGACGAAACTAACTATGTATGAGTGCTTTATACACTATTATGCTTGCCGTGCTTGCCATCTTGGCAGTATCGGGACTCTATGTCGGCGTAACAAATGACGCTGTAAACTTTCTTAACGCGGCCATCGGTTCGAAGGTGGCTAAGATGCGCACCATTCTGATGGTTGCATCGGTGGGTATTATCATCGGTGTTTTGACCTCAACAGGTATGATGGAGGTGGCTCGTAGCGGTATGTTCAACCCTGGTCTGTTCACCTTTCACGAGATTATGATTCTCTACGTGAGTGTGATGTTTGCCAATGTGATTCTGCTCGACATCTACAACTCGCTGGGTCTGCCTACCTCGACTACCGTAGCGTTGGTATTCTCGTTGCTTGGTGCAGCTATCGCAGTGTCGCTCTTCAAGATCTCGGGCGATCCTTCGCTCACACTCGGCTCGCTGGGTGGCTTTATTAATACTACACGCGCGATGGGAGTTATCTCGGCAATCCTCTTGTCGGTGCTCATAGCCTTCGTCTTTGGTACTATCGTGATGTGGGCATCGCGTCTGTTATTCTCGTTCCGCTACTTCGCCATTTTCCGTAAGGCAGGTGCATTGTGGTGCGGTATCTCGTTCACCGCTATCGCCTACTTCGCAGTATTCAAGGCGCTGAAGGGTGTGTTGTCGGGTACGGCTATGTACACCTGGATTAGCGACAACCTGTTGCTTGCGCTTATTCTCTGCTGGATCGTATGCTCGGTGCTGTTGGCATTTATGCAGCTCTTCCGCATCAATATCCTCCGCATCAATATCCTCCTGGGTACATTTGCATTGGCTCTTGCCTTTGCAGGTAACGACCTTGTGAACTTTATTGGTGTGCCCCTCGCTGGTTTGGACTCCTTTAAGATTGCCAAGGAGGCTGGCTCGACATCAATCCTGATGGAGGGTCTTAACCAGAACCTGCCCGCACAGTTCATCTGGATGATTCTCTCGGGCGTGGTGATGATCATCACACTCTGGACATCGACCAAGTCGCTCAACGTGTCGCAGACCGAGATTTCGCTCGCTGGCCACGGCGACGAGGTGGAGGGTGAGGTAAACTCAAACGTATTCTCGCGCTCTATCGTGCGTGCTTCGATCAATATCTCTAACTTCCTCGACCGCGTAATTCCGCAGTCGGTACAGAAGTTCGTTAGCAAGCGTTTCGAGTATGAGGATGTAGAGCAGAATGGCGCTCCCTACGATAAGATTCGTGCCGTGGTAAACATCACCACAGCGGCGCTTCTGATCTCGGTGGGTACATCGCTCAAGTTGCCCCTCTCGACTACATATGTATGTTTTATGGTGGCTATGGGTTCGTCACTTGCCGACAAGGCGTGGGGTCGTGAGTCGGCCGTACACCGTATCACAGGCGTGATGACCGTAGTAATGGGTTGGTTCGTAACAGGTATCGGTGCGTTCCTTATCGCTATCGCAGTGGGTCTGCTCCTGATTTGGGGCGGTACGCCTGCCTTCGTGGTGGTAACCATTGCCTGCGCTTATATGCTCTTCAAGAGCAACTTCAAGAGCTCAAAGAAGAAGGATGCAATGCCCGACTCAGCTAAGGATAACACTCAGGTGGATAACGTACTCGACGAGGTATGCCAGATGATGAAGGTGTCGACTCAGATCTACGATCGCACACTGGTAGCCGTATCGAAGGAGGATCGCAAGGCTCTAAAGGAGCTGGTGCGCGAGTCGAAGGAGATGTACGACCAGTGCCACCAGATTAAGTATAGCCTGATGCCCGCCCTCAGAAAGATGAAGGGCTCGGGTCTGGAGCTGTCGCTCTACTACATTCAGGTGGTGGATTACCTCAACGAGATGGCCAAGGCTCTGGTACACATCACTCGTCCTGCATTTGAGCATATCGACAACAACCACAAGGGATTGTCGGAGGAGCAGGCAAGCGACCTGATGCACATCAACGACGACGTGGCCGAGATTTACGGCAACATCAACCGCATGATTACCGAGAACGACTTTGGCGAGATTGACGTGGTGCTCACAATGCGTGACAAGCTCTTCGAGCGCATCGCCACAACAACCAAGTCGGAGCTCGTGCGTATCAACGACGGCGAGGGTAACACCAAGGCAAGTATGTTCTACCTTACAGTACTGAGCGAAACCAAGGCTATGGTGCTTCAAGCACGTAACCTGTTGAAGGCTCAGCGTTACTTCCTCGAGCACGCCGGCGTGCAGAAAAACTGGATGAAAGAGGGCCGATAGAACTCTAATGGGAGGGGACGATGACCCGCTCCCGACTATATAAAAGAAAAGGTGCCAACCGCTAGGGGGCACCTTTTTTTATGCGTGTATAGCAATGTTTTTTGCTATGGGTTAATTCTTCTTGAAGACATCCTTGGTCTTGTTGAAGGCATTCTTAACGCCGCCCTTCATCTTCTCGAATGCTGTCTTACGCTCCTCGGGATGTATGGGCTCCTTGCCTGTTAGGCGTTTGTAGAGTGCATCCTGATCCTCGAGGCTACCTACCACATAGGGAATCTGTGTCTCACCCTGAATGATGGTGGTGAAGATGGTTCTATCCTCCTCGGTAACCAGCTCTACGGCCTGAACGTGATACTCGCCATCGAAGATGTCGAAGGTCTCCTTGTTGCCCTGCTTGCGATAGTTGCGAATTGCAGCCTTGGGACGATGGGCACGGTCGAAGGTGTAGACCATACGCTCGGTATCAATCTCAAACCAACTGCTCAGGGGTACATCCTCATAGCCTATGTTGTAGAGATAATAGTATCTGCGTGGCTCTGCCGAGTGTGCGGCTACAGCAAAAAAGCACGCCACTGCCAATAGAAATAACTTTCTCATAATGGTTATGTATTTAATAAGTTAGTAGTTACAAAAGCCCTTGTTGCTTTGCGAAGCCTAAGACAAAAGCTGAGGTCTGCTTCAGCCCATTTTGAGCGAAAAAATCTATTCCAAATCCTCGTCGTCGAAATACATTCCATCCATCAAAGCGTCAATCTCACGACGCTCCTTCTTGGTGGGACGGCCTGTGCCTCGCTCGCGGAATACGAAGATGGTCTCGCGCGGTGTAGAGAGTTTGTCGAGCTCCTCCTGCGGGGTGATATTAAGACAGTATTGGGGTACCAGCTTCGCACCCTGACGGCTGCTGACAAGTTCCAGCACCTTGTAACTATACGTTACGGGCATCTTCTTGACCGATATGATGTCGCCCAACTGCACCTCACGCGAGGGCTTGGCGTAGGCATTATTCACCAGCACACGGTTGTTGCGTATAGCATCGGCGGCGTCGGAGCGGGTCTTGAAGACTCGCACCGCCCAAAGATATTTATCTAATCTTACGTCACTCATAATATATCAAAAACACTCAAAAACTCTTGAAGTTATATTGCTAATTAATGCATACCTTGCGGACCTTGTCCGCATTTACAAATCTGACCCACCCCCAAGCCCCCGCCTCAGGCAGGGGCCTTGGTCGCCGCAAGCGGCTCCGAGGTCGTGCTTACTATCGTCTCCATTTTCTTTTTATTCCCACAGTAAACACACAGGGTGGCTCAATTCGAGGCTTATCGCGGTGCGTGTGAGAAGGCCCGTCTTCTCGTCGCGGGCATATACCTCCACACTATTGCTGTCGCGCAAGGCTACCAGCAGAAAACGGTTGTCGGCCGTGAGGGTGAAGTTGCGAGGGTGCACGCCCGTGAGAGTATATCCCACCTTGGTGAGCAGCCCCTTCTCGTCAACGCTGAACACCGATATACCATCCTCCTTGAGGCGGTTGCTGGCATAGAGGAAACGTCCATCGTTCGATAGATGAATATCGGCACAGCCGCCACCACCCACGCTATCCGATGCAATCTCCTGCTTAAGGCGAAGGCCCTCGGCCTCGATGTCGAAGACATTCACCTTACCCGATAACTCATTGAGCGCATAGGCCACCTTGCCATCCTTCGAGAAGGCCATATGGCGGGGACCTGCACCCATCGCGAGCTGTGTGCGTGATAGTTCGCGGCCCAGAGCGTCAATCTGAAATATCTCGCTACGGCCCAAATCGGTTACATACAATGACTCGCCATCGGGGGCAAGGAACAATCCGTGAACGTGTGAGGCACTACCCTCGCGAGGCTCGAACTCTCGCTCCTGGGGCTCACCCAGCGAGCCATCCTCGCCAATGGGGAACGAGGTGAATGAGCCGCCCGTATAGTTAGCCGTGAAGGCACGTCCCTCAAACAGGCGCACATAGCAGGGCGAAGCACCATTGGTAGGCTGGCGGTTGATAAGGGTGAAACTATCGGCCTCGGCATCGTATCGGTAGGCATTCAGGGCCGACGTATTGTCAGTGCCGCCCTCGCTCACGGCATAGAGTCTGCTACCGTCATCGGTAAGGGCAAGGAACGAAGGATTATCGACCTCGACAACAAGCTCGGGGGCAGTGAAGCCGCTCTCGGAGAAAGTGGTGCGATAGATGCCACGACTACCGGCGTCGGTATAGGTGCCAATGAGCAGAGTGGTGCCCTGCGGCTCGGTAGGAGCGCATCCCAAAAGGCTCAGGGCGAAGGTTGTTAGCAGGATGTGTAATCTCATAGTGGTTTGGTTTTAGCGGGCGGCTACGACTCCTCGTCGAAGTAGCCCTCGATGGTTTGACGGCTCACACTCAAAATCATACCCAACGCTATGCTGGTGAAGAGCAGCGACGAGCCTCCGCGCGAAATCATCGGCAGGGGCTGACCTGTTTCGGGCAGGAAGTTGATGGTAACCATTATATGCAGCAGGGCCTGGCCCGTGATGAGCATAGCCAATCCCAGCGATAGCATCGACGGGAACTTCTGCGGACAGTTGCGGAAAATCTCGCTGGCACGGAAGAATATCCACACATACAAGGCGAGCAGGATGATGGCAATGACGATGCCGTACTCCTCGACAAAGAAGGCGTAGGCGTAGTCGCTCTCGGGGTGGGTCATCTCCACACGCACGGCACTCTGACCTGCGCCACGACCCATAATACCACCATTGTTGATGGCAATCATCGAACGCTCGGTGTCGCTCAACTCCTGCACATCGACCTTGGTTCGGTCCTCGGTCCACACGGCCACCCACGTATCGATACGGCCACCAGCCGTATGGCTACGGCCCAAGCCGGCAAGGAAGACGAAGGCTCCGCCCACGAGGGCCCACATACACACACGCATAATCTCCCTCTTGTTCACTCGGCCTATAAATAGCATAGCGAGCGAGAGCACGAAGAGTATGACAGCCGAGGAGGTGTGCGACGGAAATACCACCAGACTCGACAGCACCACCGGCAGGAAGATGGGCAGGCCACCCTCGCGCCATATGCGGCGTTGCTTGGGGCTCTTGAACCAGGTCCAGAACTTTAGGCTCGGCACGATTTGCAGCATAGGGGCTTTACTCTGGCGGTCGGCAAGCACACGGGCAAGGTACATCACAAGAGCTACCTTGAGCATCTCCGATGGCTGGAACTGGAAACCGGCAATGTCAATCCAACGGGCTGCGCCATTGGTCGAAGTGCCGACAAAGTGTACGGCCAGCGACAATGCCAACGACACCCAGAAAATGAAGTAGGAGCATCGGCGGTAGACCCAGCTATTGATGCGGTGCACGCAGAACATAAAGGCCGCACATATAGCCATTATGCCCAGCTGAGTGCGCAGGAACGCCGACGTAGAGAGGCGTGACGAGGGCATATATGCCATCTTGGCAATCGACGAGTAGACCACCAGCACCGAGACAATCATCAGCGTGATGATAATCACCCACAGCACACGGTCGCCACCAAACAGACGGCGTGCGGCGGCTATCAGGCCGCCATCGCGCACTGCAGGCTCAGCCGCCTCGACACTCTGCTCGGCAAGCTCGGCAGCCTCATCAAGGCTCACATCCTCGCCCACAATGTCACGGCGCACAGCCACATCGTCCTGCACGGGTGCAGGCTCGGCCTCACGACGTATATATTTGCCATAATCCAATTGCGACATACTCTCTACACTCAGCCCTCGGGCCTAAGATTTACAATTATAGGTTCTGCTTGACCCACTCCTTGAAGAGTTGGCCTCGCTGCTCATAGTTCTTAAACAAATCGAAACTTGCACAGGCGGGCGAGAGCAACACCACATCGCCCTCAGTGGCCTCGGCCTTAGCCGCACGCATAGCCTCGTCGAGCGACGAGGTGCTGACAACGGTGGGAACTACGCCCGTGAACTCACGCACCAGTTTATCGTTATCAACGCCCATACAGATGAGCGCCTTGACCTTCTCGCGCGCAAAGCCCTTCAATGGCTCATAGTCGTTACCCTTGTCCGTGCCACCTGCAATCCACACCGTGGGGCGTGTCATACTCTCAAGGGCGTACCACACCGAGTCGACGTTGGTGGCCTTCGAGTCGTTTATCCACAACACGCCATCCTTCTCGCCGGCAGGCTCCAGACGATGCTCAACGGGCGAGAACTCATAAATCGAGCGCTCCACATTCTCGGGCTCGACACCTGCAGCCATAGTAGCCAGAGCAGCCGCCATAGCGTTGTAGGCGTTGTGCAGACCTTTGATCTGCATCTTCTGTGTGTCGATTGTAACCTCCTTATCACCTACACGGGCCGTAAACTCACCACCCGAGAGGAAACCATCGCCCGCTCCGCTTGCCACGGCAGCCTTGGCGGCAAAGGGCAACTGACGCATACGCATATCGGCACGCTTCTCGATCTCTGCGGCGATTACATCGTCGTCGGCCGAGTAGACAAAGTAGTTACGCGAGTGCTGATTCTGCACAATGCGCATCTTGGAATCGACATAGTTCTGGAACGAGTAGTCGTAGCGGTCCAAGTGGTCGGGCGTGATGTTCATCAGCACTCCCACGTCGGCACGGAAGTCGTACATACCATCCAGCTGGAACGAGCTGAGCTCCAGCACATACCAGTCGTACTCAGCGGTAGCCACCTGATAGGCGAAGCTCTCGCCGATATTGCCTCCCAGAGCCACATTTACGCCCGCATCGCGCATAATCTTGTAGATGAGCGATGTGGTTGTGGTCTTGCCGTTTGAGCCAGTGATGCAGATGGTGCGGGCCTTACCCATATACTTCGAGGCGAACTCCATCTCCGAGATAATGGGCGTAGACTGCTCGCGCAGACGCTTTACCACATCGGCCTTCTCGGGGATGCCGGGTGACTTGATGACAAGATCGGCCGCAAGGATGCGCTCCATCGAGTGGCCTCCCTGCTCCCACTCTACGCCCCACTCGTCGAGCACTCGGGCGTAGCGCTCGGCCACGCGACCTGCGTCAGAGAGGAATACCTTGTGACCCTTCTTCTTGGCCAAAACAGCCGAGCCGTAGCCGCTGATGCCGCCTCCTAAAACTACTATATTTTTCATATTATCGTATCTTCAAAGTAACCAACGTAAATGCACAGAGCAAAATCGAAACGATAAAGAATCGCATAACGATCTTGGTCTCAAACAATCCCTTCTTCTGGTAGTGGTGATGCAGGGGCGACATAAGAAGGATGCGTCGGCCCTCGCCATATTTTTTCTTGGTGTATTTGAAATAGCTCACCTGCACCATAACCGACAGAGCCTCGGCTAGGAAGATACCACACATAAGGGGCAGAAGCAACTCCTTGCGGATGCAGAGCGCAAAGACGGCTATGATACCACCGATGGAGAGCGAACCAGTGTCACCCATAAAAATCTGCGCAGGGAATGAGTTATACCACAAGAATCCGAGCAACGCACCACTCATAGCCGCCGCAAAGACAACCAGCTCGGCCGACTCGGGGATATACATAATGTTCAGGTAGTCGGCATAGACGATGTGTCCCGACAGGTAGGCCAGCGCACCCAGCACCAGCATTATCGGCACGGAGACGGTAGTCAGCAGACCATCGAGTCCGTCGGTGAGGTTGGCTCCGTTCGATACGGCCGTAACCACAAAGATTGCCACAGCGATGTAGAGCAACCAGGTGAGCAGATCGTTGCCACCCACCAGCCAGCCGTAGTCGAACTCGTTGTCCTTGACAAAGGGGATGGTAGTCTTGGTGGTCTTCTGCGGTGTGGGGCTGAGCATAGGAGCACCCTGCTCCACCTCGGCATAGCCTGTCTGACTCACATACACAGCCGTAGGCGAAGATACCTTCTCGCGGATAACAACCTGCTCGGAAAAGCACATAACAGTACCCACGATAACGCCCAGACCTACCTGACCAACGATCTTGAACTTACCCTTCAGGCCATCCTTGTTGTGGCGGAAGCTCTTGATGTAGTCGTCAAGAAAACCGAGCAGGCCGAGCCACAGGGTAGAGACAATCATCAGGATGACGTAGACATTATCCAAACGGCCCACAAGCAGGATGGGCACCAGAATAGCCAGCAGAATGATGATTCCGCCCATTGTGGGGGTGCCCTTCTTCGAGAGCTGGCCCTCGAGGCCGAGGTCGCGAATCTCCTCGCCAATCTGGTGGCGCTGCAGCAGTCGGATGATACGACGGCCGAAGAAGATGATGAAGAGCAGTGCCAGGATAACGGCTACCGCCGCACGGAACGATATGTACTGAAACATACCTGCACCAGGCATATCGTAGTGTTCGTTGAGAAACTTAAAAATCGGGTATAACATATTTTCTACTTTTTTTTACAATTTTCGGGCTCAGTGCAAGCCTATCTGACGGCACTCCTACTTGCCCAACTCCTCGAAGGCCTTGCTTAGCTCCTCTCTGTCGTCGAAGTGGAGTTTCTCGCGGCCAATGATTTGGTAATCCTCGTGGCCCTTGCCCGCAACCAGCACAATGTCGCCCGCCGAAGCCATCATAACGGCTGTGCGAATGGCCTGACGGCGGTCTGTAATACGCAGACACTGCGTACCCAACTCAATGCCCTGCATCATCTGGTCGAGAATCTGCTCGGGGTCCTCGGTGCGGGGGTTATCCGACGTAAGGATAGCCACGTTGGCCTCGCGTGAGGCTATGCGTCCCATCTCGGGGCGCTTGGTTGCGTCGCGGTCGCCACCACAGCCACACACAACGATGAGTCGCTGTGCGGGGGTGCGTATCTCGTTGATGGTGGAAATCACATTCTCCAGCGCATCGGGCGTGTGGGCATAATCGACAATGGCGGTAACGCCACTCTGCGAGCGCAGGGGCTCAAAGCGGCCACTCACCGAGCGCAGAGCACTCAGCGCCTGCAACACTTCGCCCTCCTGGGCTCCAAGCTCAACGGCTGCGCCATAGACGCAAAGCAGGTTGTAGGCGTTGAAGCGTCCGATGAACGACACCCACACCTCTTGCTGAGCAATGCGCAGAAGCATACCGTCGAACAACATCTCCAGCACCTTGGCACGATAGTCGGCCATCTGGCGCAGGGAGTAACGTGCGATGTGCGCCTTGCAGTTCTGCACCATCACCTCGCCATTGCGGTCGTCGATATTCACCAACGCAAAGGCTTGCTTGTCGAGACGGTCGAAGAGTAGCTTCTTGGCACGTATATACTCGGCATAGGTGCCGTGGTAGTCGAGGTGGTCGTGCGTGAGGTTGGTGAACATAGCCCCACGGAACTTAAGGCCACGCACACGATCCTGAACGAGCGAGTGCGACGACACCTCCATAAAGCAGTAGTCGCAGCCGCAGTCGACCATCTCGCGAAGCATAGCGTTAAGACGGATGGCGTCGGGCGTGGTGTGAGTAGAGGGTATCTCGCGCTCGTCGATACGATAGACAACCGTAGAGATCAAGCCCGCACGGTAACCCATACGGCGATAGAGGTCGTAGAGCAGTGTGGCGATAGTGGTCTTGCCGTTGGTGCCCGTAACACCCACCAGATGCAGTTCGCTGGAGGGGTGGTCGTAGTAGGCAGCGGCAATGTCGGCCATAGCCTGAGAGCTGTTGGGCACCACCACATAGCTAACGCCCTCCACCTGATGCTCGGGCAGGCTCTCGCACACGATGGCGGCAGCACCAGCCTCAACGGCTCGCTCGATGTAGTCGTGGCCGTCACTCTGCGTGCCCCTCACGGCAAAAAAGCAGTTACCCTGCTCGACCGTGCGTGAGTCGTAGGTAAGGCCCGTAATGGTGCAATCACCCTTAGCCGAGAACGATATGACCTCGGTCGAAGAGAGTATTTGACTTAGTTGTTTCATTCGTTTTTATATTCTATAACGGCCACCACCCCTGCCCAATTGCGTGAGCGAGCAACCGCATTAAATACTATTTCAGTTGTAGCGTCACCCGCTGGCCAGCCTTGATGGTTTGACCTGCGACTATGCTCTGGCGCTGCACCGTACCACGACCCGTGAAGCGCACCTCTAGACCACGACTCTCCAGAATGTAGAGCGCATCCTTGAGTCCCATACCCACTACGTTGGGCATAGTGTTACCCAACTCGATGGTCTTCACATCGACGTTGAGCAGTGTATCCATATGCGCCTCGCCCCAGCCGTTGCGGTCGGTGAAGGAGATGCGTGGCGAGAACTTGTCGGCCACACGGCGCACCTGCTCGATGCTGCCTCCCTTAACCTTGACGGGCACCTGACGCTTTACGTCGGTCTCGATGGTGCTATGCCACTCCTCGTCACGATAGAAGATGTAGTTGACCACATCCCTCACTACGGGACCCGACAAGGCGGCTCCGTAGTAGTTGCGACCACGACCACGGTTGGTGTGTATCGAGGTGAGCACGGTATATTTGGGGTTGTCGGCAGGGAAGTAGGCCACCACCGAGCCCATATAGTAGTTGGCGGCATAGGTCGCACCACGACCCTGACCATCCTGCGCCACCTTCGCCGTACCAGTCTTCGAGGCTACACGCAGCGAGAGCGTATCGCGAAAGAAGGACTTTGTTGTACCCGTGAGGGCAGTCTCCTCCAAACACTCACGCACGGCAGCGAGCGAAGCGTCGGAGCATATCTTATCGACCAGCACCTGTGTGGGGAACTCCTCCACAATCTCATCGCCACTCTTCACCTGCTTAACCAGACGCGGAGCGACCATACGGCCACCGTTGGCCACGGCATTGTAGAGAGTAAGGATACGGATGGGGGGCATCTCGATGGCATAGCCATAGCCCATATTGGGGAGTTGCGATGCGTTCCAGTCCTTAACCTTGGCGGGTGGCATCAGTGTGCCTCGCTCGCCCCACTCGTCGAGACCGAGGCTCTTGTCGAAGCCCAGGCGTCGCAACACTTCGACATACGCTTCGCGGTTGTTGTTGTAGTTCTGATAGATGGCATCGGCAAAGTAGACATTCGAGGACTGCGCTGTGGCGGTCTTCATATCAATCATAGCACCGATATTATGGTCGTCCTGAATCATAGGGCCTCGGCCTCCACCCACCTGCACACGGCGGCCCTCGTGGGCATTGTACTCGGTTGTGATGGGCAGACCGCAGTCGTCAATCAGTGCCAGCAGCGACACCAGCTTGAAGGTAGAGCCCGGCTCGATGCGGCGCGAGAGGGCGTAGTTCTCCTTCTCGTAGTAGACACCGCTACCCTCTGCCGTTTCGCCCAGGTTGACCATAGCCAATATATCGCCCGTGGCAACCTCCATAACGATGGTTGTGCCCCAGATGGCCTTCTGGTCAATTAACTGACGGCGCAGTGCTGCATCGGCGGCGTGCTGTATATCGACATCGAGTGTAGTCACCACATCCAATCCATCCGAAGCCACCAGACTCGAGTCGCTACGCACCGTAGTGGAGAAGCCGGGGGCTATGCGCTGGCGCAGTGTGCGACCATTGGTGCCACGCAGGTAGTCGGCAAAGATATGCTCGACACCATACTGTCCGCGCGCCTTGCGACGGTCCTCCTCGCTAAGGTTGTTGGATATCATACCCAACGTACGACGACCCAGCTCGCCATAGGGGTAGACACGCTGGTCGAGGATGGTCTTTCTGAAGGTGAGACCCATATTACCATTGAGGATAGGGTATTTGCTCAGCGTCTGCCACTCGTTGAAGTCCACCGCACGCGGAAGAATCTGCACGGGGTTGTGGTTACGCACGGCGGTGTCGACCTTGACAATGTGGTAGGCATCGTCGCGCAGGTGGTCGACAATCCAAGTCAGCAGGTCGCTACTGCGGCTCACTATAGAGTCGTGCGAATAGACCCACTCGATGTGGCGCTCACGCTCGTCGAGCAGACGCTTGCGATACGATGCGGCCGAGCGGTCGCGGAAAAATGACGAAAGGAGCTTGGAGAGCGAATCGACATTCTCGTAGAAGGCCTCCTCGTCGTCGAAGCCCTCGCTGCCCATATCAAAATCGAGGCGGTAACGCAGGATAGATGTAGCCAACGGCTCGCCATCGCGCGAGAGGATTGAGCCTCGGCGCGAGATGATGGTATCGCTATAGAAGATGCGACTCTCCAGACGCTCGGCATTGTAGGCCGACTCGGAGGTGGGCAATGCAACCCACACCAGACGTGCGATGATGGCAAGCGCAAGGAGGATGAAGGTGATATAAACCACCTGCACGCGGGCGTACATCTCCGTCTTCACGGCCGTATCTTGTCGTCGTTTTGCCATTTTCTGCTCTTGGTTATTTGCTAAAGTTTTCTGCTATGGGGCTGTTTGGTTCTATTATGCTAAGTCGGGGGCTGGTTATATGTTACTCCTCCAGCACAGCCTTGGTCTTGCGGGGGTCCTGCAGGTTGATGCCACGCGCAGCGAGCGAATCGCTGATGGCCTGATGGGTGGTGCGGCGGTGCAACTGCTCCTGCAGACGGATTGAGCGCTCACGTAATAGTTGCACATCGTTCTCCATTCGCGAATACTCCAAGTCGGCATACAGCACAGCGAACATCACCACAATGCTCACAAAGCACATAACGGCTATGGCGCCGAAGTAACGATACACCGAGCTAAGGCCGCGGCTTGTGAGGATAGTGCCCGAGAAAATCTGCCAGCTCAGGCCCGAGTGGCGCTTGCGCTCACGTTGCTCCTTAGCCTGCTCCTCGGCCCGCTCCTGCTCTTCGAGTTCGCGGTCGTGGGCTATCTCCTCGTCGGCCTCGCCACTATTCACTCGCACAACCATACGACGAATACGGCGGTCGAGTTCCTCCTCGCGGCGCTGAGCCTCGATCTCTTCCTCGGTCAGGGGATTGAATTCATCGTTAGTTGCTCTCATAATACATCAACGGTTTATAGTTTGATTGCCACACGCATCTTGGCCGAGCGCGAACGGGGATTACGCTCCACCTCCTCGGCTGTGGGTACGATGGCCTTGCGTGTTACCACCTCGAAGGGAGTCTGCTGACGACCAAAGAAGTCCTGCTCGACCTTGCCCTCGAAGTTACCGCTACGCATAAAGTTTTTGACCAAACGGTCCTCCAACGAGTGGTACGAGATAACGACCAGACGACCGCCCGGCTTCAAGACTTTGAGCGACTGCTCGAGGGCCATCTTCAGAGCCTCCATCTCGCCATTGACCTCGATACGCAGAGCCTGAAAGAGTTTTGTCAAAAACTTCGACTCGTCACGCTTGGGGGTGCAGGGTTTCACAGCCTCGACGAGTTGGGCCGTTGTGGCGATGGGTTGCTGCTCGCGCGCACGAACGATGCACGAGGCAATCTTCCACGTTGTGTCCAGCTCGCCATACTCCTTGAGCACACGGGCCAAAGAGTCGGCATCGTAGCCATTCACTATGTCGGCCGCCGTGCGGCCGCCACGCTGGTTCATACGCATATCGAGCGGCGCCTCGCCACGGAACGAGAAGCCTCGGTCGGTAGCGTCGAAGTGGTGCGACGATACTCCCAAGTCGGCCAGAATGGCATCGACCTTGCTCACTCCGCGCAGGCGCAGGGCCGCACGCAGAAAGCGGAAGTTGCTCTCGACATAGTTGAAGCGCTCGTCGTCGGGGGCATTGGCCAGCGTATCACGATCCTGGTCAAAGGAGAAGAGTCGTCCACCCTCGCCCAGCTGCGAGAGTATGTGACGTGAGTGACCGCCACCACCAAAGGTGAGGTCGCAATAGGTGCCGTCGGGGCTGATATTCATCTGCTCGACAGAGGCCTCCAGCAGCACGGGAGTGTGGTATGAAGTGTTGTCAAAAGACATTTTCGTAACGTATAAGTATATTTGGGTATAAAGTTACTGCTTTTTAGCAGAAATATTGTAAATATTTCCTGAGATTTTATCAACAATCGAATGAGTACACTTTTTTTGGATACGACCATAGCCCGACAACTCGACACCTTAAGTCCGATACTAAGTTCGGAGCGTGGCTCGCTGGCGCTCTACACCTTTCGTGGAGCCGAGCAACGTGAGCTGATGCGCGAGGTGGGGCGCCTGCGCGAAAAGGCCTTCAGCGAGGCGGGTGGTGGCACGGGAAAACCTGTCGATATCGACACCGACGACCTCTCGGCAGAGGGGTATAACCAACTAATTGCCTGGGATATACATCGTCGCGAGATTGTGGGTGGCTACCGCTACATAATCTGCCGCCCGAGTGACGTCGAGCACATCTCGACACACCGCTACTTCCACTTCAGCGACACCTTCAAGGAGCACTATCTGCCACACTCCATAGAGATGGGACGAGCCTTCACCGTACGACGCACCGATGCCCATCCGTTGTTTGCAATGGAGGCTCTGTGGCGCGGACTGGGGCACATCGTGGCCTCCTGCGAAGAGGTGCGCTACCTTTTTGGCAAGGTGACTATCTACCGCCACTACGACGCCGAGGCACGACGCCTGCTGATGCTCTTTCTGCGTAAGTTTTTTCCGCCTCGCGAGCCGCTGATGTGGGCACGCACGCCCTTTGTGGAGAGTCGCGGAAGCGACCCCTTCACGATGGAATTGTTTGACGAGAATTATGCTCTGCTGCGCCGACTACTACGCCGACGCGGCGAGATGATACCTCCTATGATAAGCGCCTATATGCGGCTCTCAAGACGGATGCAGATATTTGACACGGTGATAAACCCCCACTTCGGCCACACCTACGAAACTGCCCTGCTCCTGCCCGTAGACGATATCACCGCCCACCTTCGGGAGAGGTATGTGTATTAAAGAGGAAAGCCCCCTATTTAGTAAATAACTAAACGGGAGCTTTATACTCTTTAGGAACAACCAACTCCTTAAAGCAGGCTTGCATTTCATCATTTCCTAAAATCTCTAACACAGCATTAGATATTTCGGGTAGTTTATCACGACATTCATTCTTTTCTTCTTCATCCAAAATGGAATTTAGACTTCGCCTATAATTTTCCTTAAAGGCAACACAATGCTGCCTTATTTTGAATATCTCATTATCCAACATATTAAATAAGTCTTCCCCTATAAGAAGTTTATTGGGGATACGATAAGCATCGTAATTTCTCGCTTTCTCAACAAAAGTCTCCCATCTTCTAGTTAACTCTTGCAAACATTCCTTTTCATTACTTCCTAGAATTAAAAGATAGGTACAATCTGAGGCGCTCTGTAACATTTTTGCGCGTTCTTCATAAAGAGTAATTAATACGTCTAATCTTCTTTGATGAAATGTAGAATAGTCAATCTCGCAAAGTTTGTTTTCCTTACTCAAACTTGCTTTTAATGTTTCTAACTCCACCTGGAAACTATGTTTGACCGTTTCCTCTATTTTTGTTTTTGCTTCCGCTGTAATCAAATCTGCAAGATTTTGGCCTAATTTAGGCATAAAAACTTTCCAAACAGCTACAAAAAACAAGACTAATCCTCCTATGTTTATACCTAAATCTAACAAATATTTTTCCATAAATATATATCATTAATTAAACTAATTCTATCCTTAAATCTGAAAACTTTACACATTGAAATCCCTAGATGCCAAAACCCCCGCCTTGTCGGCAGGGGATATACATTCAAAATGTTTTTAGCGGCGGAAGAGGGATTCGAACCCTCGAAACCCTAAGGTTTTACGGTTTTGGAGACCGTTGCAATCGACCACTCTGCCATTCCTGACATAGACTATTACTATCTCAGCAATGCCTTTTTACAAATATACAATTTTTTTAAAAAAACAAATAATATTTATCAAAAATCATCTCTTAAAATATCTAGGATTAACAGCTCGATAATCTATGAGATGTGAGTAAATATGTCTATATATGTAGATATTACTTATGATTTTCCTTGTAGAATTTGCGGTCGATTTTGCCGTTGTAGGTTCGGCGGATTGACTCTACCGCTTGGTAATATGTGGGGACCTTGTAGGGTTCGAGTTTGGATTTGATGTGCAGGGCTAGAGAGCGTTTATCGAGTTGTGATTTACAAAAAACCTTTACCCACAAAGGAAAATCCCCGCCTCGGAGTGAGGACGGGGATAAGATTCTTATCAAGCACCTTCGCGATGGCAACGATGAACTCTTTATCGAATGAATTGTTGCTCACGGCTGGCCTCGCCTGCACCTTCTGCACCGAAGAGGTGGCAGAGGCGTGGGGATGACACTTGTTCGGCGGTTAGCGTTAAATGAATTCTATCTCGTGGGCATAGCCGAAATAGTTGGCTCCAACGGTATATTGCACAGCCGAGGGCGAGAAACGCTCCTCGTAAAATTCGTGCATATGTCCGCAGATGATGGCCTTGAGCAGCGGTTGCTCCTTGAGCCAATCATAAAACGCTTGCGTGGCAGGGTCAATTGGCGTGGAGACCAGACGATTGCGATAGTTATCCGACACAGGGTTGTTGGGGTTTGTTCTGTAGTCGTTGATAATCTGCGGAGGCGTGGCCACCATATAGCTTGTGCGGCCATTCTGACGTTTGAGCGTATCGATACAATGCTCCGGCGTATAGAAGGGGATGTGGCACATAAGCACCACGGGGAGTCCCTTTGCAAACTCGTGCTTCAGCGCCTGATGTTGCTCTGAGGTGACGTAGTAATAGACGTTGTCGATAGCCACAAAGTTCACTCCATTGATTACGCGCGAGGCAACGGTCAGATCGTTAGGGAAGGCAGCCTGCACCTTGTCGTAGCTCTGCGCCTTGTAGGCGGCATCCTCCTTGGCCTCGCCTACATACTGCGAAAATTCGTGGTTGCCGGCAGCCGTGTACCACTGCTCAGGGTTAAGGTGCTTGGCTATATAGTCGAGGTTGGCCTCGCTCACGAAGTCTTGCAAATCGCCCGTATGCATAAGCATAAGGTCATTCATGCGGGCATAGTCGATGGCAGCATCGAAGTATTTCTCGGCATCGGGAAATGCACTACCACGTTTGGCCGCCAGGGTGTGCTTGCGCTCGTTATCGCGGCTATCGACGCGCGTGAGATGTGTATCGGATATATGCAACACCTTGATGGGAGCCGTCGCACCCACCTTGATGGTTAGTTTCTTAATCTCTTTGAGCGAATCGGCCGCCAAGCTGGGCTCCATCAGATGGGCATACGAGCGTTCGGGCAACTGCAAGGCAAGGATAAAACCACCGCAGAGTTGAATAAATTCACGTCTTTTCATAATGGAATAGGAGTTTGTTTCCACAAATTTAATAAAATATTCGTTGTGTACCCAATTTTCCTACACCAACAACTCAAAGATGAGGTTATTTATGCAAAAGAGGCGCTACTCAAAAAGTCTTGGTAGCGCCTCCTATAGAGCAAAAAAAAGCTTCAACGAATGTTGAAGCTCAGTTTTTATTGGTCGTTGGCGGAGAGAGAGGGATTCGAACCCCCGGAGCCTCGCAGCTCAACGGTTTTCAAGACCGCCGCAATCGACCACTCTGCCATCTCTCCAACGACAAAAGTAGAACACTTTTTTGAATTGACCAAATATTTTTGAAAAAATTTTATAATTTTTTTCTTCTGAGCACTCCAAAACACTAATAATCAGAAAAAAAGAGTAGAAAAATTTGTTTTAACTTAAAAAAATGCTTTATATTTGTATTAAATACGATATACTTTCTAACTAACCAAAACATACCTAAGATGAATAAGTCACAGTTAATCAACGCCGTGGCCGAACAAACATCTATCGGCAAGAACGACGTAAAGCAGGTTGTAGATACACTTTTTGCTATTGCGGAGGAGAAATTACAGCAGGGAGAGAAAATTGTTGTCTCAGGATTTGGTGTTTTTTCCGTAAATCAAGTCTCGGAGCGAGTGGGTCGCAACCCCCGCACAGGTGAGCAGGTCAAGATTCCCGCACGCCGTTGTGTGCGTTTCCGCTCAAGTATGGAGATCGAATAACGCACAATCTGTTCCACAATCAAACAAGGCTGTCGAGCAATCGACAGCCTTTGTTTTCTCTATAAGGGTTTATTATATATAAGCAGCCACCCGCAACTTCGCTTTCTCTTTATCGAATACCCCTTGTGCAGGGGCGAAAACAAAAAAGGTTGCCAACCGCTCGGTTAGCAACCCTTTATATATATTGATATGAGTGAACTCGCATAAAGCGATTTCGAGGGCCGACTGACCGCAGAAATCGCCTTGTAGCGACGCTCCTGTCTCTTACCAAATAATCACACGCTCCTGCTCGGGCAAGAACATAGCACCATCGGTGATGCCGAAGGCCTTGTGGAAAGTCTCGATGTTGCGAAGTGTGACATTCACGCGGTTCTTACCGAGTGAGTGCTCGTCGGTCTTAGTCCGACGGATCACCTCCTCGTCACGCATAGTCTGTGCCCAGATGGTAGCGTAAGAGAGGTAGAAACGCTGGTCGGCAGTAAAGCCATCGACGGGCTCGGGCTCGTTGCCAGCGAATGAGTTGTGCAAAGCGGTGTATGCCACACGCAGACCGCCCTGGTCGGCGATGTTCTCACCAAGCGAGAACTCACCATTGGCGTAGAGCGCAGGCTGATCACCCTGCGCGGGCATAATGAGTACCTTGTTGAACTGATCAACAAGAATGTCGGTGCGCTGCTTGAAGGCTACGGCATCCTCCTCTGTCCACCAGTTGCTCATATTACCCTCCTTGTCGAACTGACGGCCCTGATCGTCGAAGCCGTGTGTCATCTCGTGACCGATAACCACACCGATAGCACCATAGTTCACAGCATCGTCAGCAGCCGAGTTATAGAAGGGAGGCTGAAGGATAGCTGCGGGGAAGCAGATCTCGTTGGTTGTGGGGTTATAGTAAGCATTCACGGTCTGGGGTGTCATGTGCCACTCCTCGCGGTCAACCTCCTTGCCAAGGTCTGAGATGCTATCCTCGGTGTACCAGATGTTAGCACGCTTGATGTTATCCCAGTATGAGAGTTTGGGGTTGATGGTAAGTGATGAGTAGTCCTTCCACTTGTCGGGGTAGCCAATCTTAACGGTGAAGGTGTTGAGCTTCTCGTGAGCCTTAGCCTTGGTCTCGGCTGACATCCACTCCAAAGCGTCGATATGCTGACCGAGTGCTGTCTGCAAGTTCTTCACGATACCCTGCATACGCTGCTTGTCGCTCTCGGGGAAGTACTTCTTAACGTAGAGCTCACCCACAGCCTCGCCCAACATACGGTTGGGTACAGCCATAGCGCGCTTCCAGCGGGGACGCATCTCCTGCTGACCCGACATCTGACGACCGAAGAAGTCGAAGTATGCTGCGTAGAGCTCGTCGCCGCAGTAACCTGCTGCGCTGGCCATAACGCTTGATACGAGGTAAGCCTTGATAGTCTCAACATCCTCCTTCTCGAAGAGCGAGAATACGCGGTCCAAAACCTCGGGCTGACCTACGGCTACCTTATCGAATGAGCCGATACCCATCTCTGAGAAGTAAGCAGTCCAGTCGAAAGCAGAGTAACGCTTTGTGAACTCGTCGCGAGTCATAGGGTTGTAGTTAGCCGTAACATCACGCAACTCAACATTTGAGCGGAACACCTCGGCCATCTTGGTCTCCAGGGCGAGCACAGCCTGTGCCTTCTCTGCTGCGTCGTTCCAACCCAAGAGCGAGAATGCCTTGGTGAGCCACTGTGTGTAACCCTCGCGCTTTGAGGCGTTCTCCTTCTCGAGGTAGTAGTCGCGGTTACCCAAACCAAGACCCGACTGGTCGATGTTCAGGATGTTGATCTTTGAGTTCAGCAGGTCGGCACCTACATACAGACCAAACAAGGGGCTACCTGCCGCCTGGTGGATGCGAGCCAGAGCGATAGAGAGCTCCTGCGGAGTTGTGAGCGCCATAATCTGATCCACGTCACGCTTTACGGGTGCTACACCCTCGTTGTTCAGACGTACAGAGTCAAGACCCATAGTGTAGAGGTCGGCAATCTTCTGCTCAACGGTGCCTGTCTCAGCCTTGCTGTCAATCATAGCCGAGAAGAGCTCGTTGATCTGCAACTCGTTGTTCTTTGCCAACACCTCGAATACGCCGTAGCGTGAATACTCGGGTGTGAGGGGGTTAGCCTTCTGCCAGCCACCGGTAGCGTATTGATAGAAATCTTCATTCAAAGCCACCGTCTCGTCGAAGTTAGCGCGGTCGATGGCGGGGACGGTCTGTGCCGCCTTCTGATTACAACTTGCCATAAGGGCAACGGTTGAAATGGTTAATAAGAATTTTTTCATAGTGTTTGTTGTTTACCTCTTTCTCTGCATCACTCTATCAGGACAGGCCTTGAAACCCTCGATAGTAATGCGATCGGCACTCATCTCCACCACAGCATAGGCATTGGCCGGAGCAGCCTGCTCGATCATACCCGGCAGGGTGAGATAGTGGATACCCACGCGCTGGCTATAGTGGCCAGGGTGATGGTGTCCCTGAAATACAGCTACCACCTGCCTATGACGCTCCAGCACGGCTACCACCTCCGAGGCATTGCCCACGCAAAGGTCTTTGCTTATGTCGGAGAACGAGTCGAGCATCTGATGCAGGAAGATGAGCGTGGGCTCACCGCTATGCTTTGCAAGCTCGGCATCGAGCCACTCTATCTGCTCGCCAGGGATGTAGGCCTTGCGCCAGTCGAAGTTACCTCGCTCATAGGGCGAGAAATCCTCGTTGTAGTTAGCGTCAAGGACTATGCAGCGCACTCCACGTACCGCAAACGAGTAGAAAGCCTTGCCACGGGCACGACCGGCATTGGCCGTGTGGGCGAGGAACTCGGCCTTGGTAAGGCAATCCATATCGTGGTTACCCAAAACGTGATAGACGGGGCCACTGTAGGCTTGCAACTCGCGCTCGATAGTGTCGAGGAAGCGGAGCGTGGGCTCAGCCTCGGAGAGCTGCGTGGTGTCCTTCCAGTCGCCCAACTCGATAACAAAATCGACCTTCGCACGGCGAAACTCTGCCACCGCCTCGCGCACCTTGGCAATGGAGTCGGCATAGTGGCGCGAACCACTGGGTGTGCGGTCGGCATAGTGGGCATCGGTAAGAATACCAAAGCGCAAAGGCTTGCGATCGGCCGCCAGCGCCTCTAGACGTAGGGGCGAGAGCGAAAGCGTGAGTACGCCTGCTGCAAGAGCCTGTAAAAATTCACTGCGACGCATCGAAAAAGATTGATTAATCAAACAAGGGCCGAGCGGACTCGACCCTTAAAAGTTTTATTATTTTGAGAGGTTTTTTTCAATTCAAAATTATCGAACCTACTCCTGCCCCTCCTAAAATTCATTTATCGTGAGGGTTTTCAAGATGAAAAACTCCGAAAAAATGATTTGCAATAAGTTGGTTAGTTTGAGCTATTTTGAAGCTGGTCGAAGTCCGAGAAAGCGCAGTTTACTTGACGTAAATGAGCATTTCGAGGGCGAGCCAGATGCCGAAATAGCCAAACTTGACAACTTATTCCTACTTGCGGATAGCAGCTACACCAGGCAACTCCTTACCCTCCATGTACTCAAGCAGTGCACCACCACCTGTTGATACATAAGATACCTGCTGTGCCAAGCCGAACTTGTTGATACATGCTACAGAGTCGCCACCACCGATAAGTGAGAATGCACCGTTAGCAGTAGCCTCAGCGATAGCGTCAGCTACAGCCTTTGAGCCTGTTGCGAACTTGTCAATCTCGAATACACCTACAGGACCATTCCAGAGGATAGTCTTGCACTCCAAAATCTCCTTGCG
>JAZQSN010000016.1:0-3092 GCA_045630065.1 Alistipes sp. | reverse complement strand
CCTGCAACATAGGCAGATATACCTCGGCGATAGCCTCCTCCAAAAGCAGTGGAGTAGCCGTATTGTTGATATCCTGCGAAGTAAGGCCGAAGTGTACGAACTCACGATACTCGTTCAAGCCCAAAGCCTCCAACTTCTCCTTCAAGAGATACTCTACGGCTTTTACGTCGTGGTTGGTTACGCTCTCTATCTCCTTTACGTGGAGAGCATCCTCCATAGTAAATTCGGTGTAGAGTTTGCGTAACTCATCGTATGCCGACTTGGGCACGCCTACGAGCTGGGGCAGGGGCAGTTCGCACAAAGCGATGAAATACTCCACCTCCACGCGTACGCGGTAGCGAATAAGTG
This sequence comes from Alistipes sp., assembly GCA_045630065.1. GTDB lineage: Bacteria > Bacteroidota > Bacteroidia > Bacteroidales > Rikenellaceae > Alistipes. The sequence goes on along the minus strand of JAZQSN010000016.1, from coordinate 2,744 downwards.
CATACTCAGAGAAATAATCCGACAAAGCGGACGTTACTTTATTGTAGCGGCCATCGACCGGCGAGATTGATAAAAGTTGATGTGACATATTAAATAGGTTTATTTGGCTTCAAAATTAAGTAAATTTATCCACACAACGAGCAGATATTTCTCAGAATAGTGATTTTTTTGTAATTTTGCGTTGATTTTTTCAATCAACGGAGAGTAAACACAAAGAAAATGTTTGATTCGATTATAAATTTTATACAACGTAACCCTCTTACCACGATTATCATCGTGATGCTTTTGGTCTTCGCGCCGTCGGCTTTCGGTGTGTTGGTTGTTGGTGTGGTTATCGTGGTGCTGCTTCTGCTTGCGGTACCATTGTTTATGTTGTTCCGCCTGCGACATCTTAGTCGTAGTAGCGAGCAGCAGGGTGGTTTCTATACCTACACCAACTCAACTACAGAGAACAATGCCCATTCGTCGGAGGGTGAGGTCAGAGTCCACTCCACCTCGAGCCAGCCACAGAAAAGGGTGAATGACAACGTTGGCGATTATGTCGATTTCGAGGAGGTAAAGCAGAAGAAGTAATTCTGCTCCGCAAACGAGAGTACTAAATCTAAAAACTGAAATAATTGAAAATATTTGAAGCCATAGGAAAGTACACCCTGCTGATGCAGAAGGTCTTTTCGCGTCCCGAGAAGAGGAGTATCTACTACTCGCGCATTATGTACGAGATGGAGGCTCTGGGCTTGAACTCAATCGGCTTGACAGCGATCATTTCGGTGTTTATCGGCTCGGCCGTGACGCTACAGATGGCCATTACGCTGGAGTCGCCCTTCATCCCGCAGTTTATGATTGGCTACGCTACGCGTGAGGTTATGATTCTTGAGTTTTCATCTACCGTTGTGGCCCTGATTTTGGCCGGAAAGGTGGGCTCTAACATCGCCTCCGAGATAGGTACAATGCGTATTACCGAGCAGATCGATGCGTTGGAAATTATGGGTGTGAACTCGGCCTCGTATCTTATTCTGCCCAAGATCGTATCTACGGTCTTCTTCTTCCCTTTCCTGGCTATCTTCAGTATGCTCATCGGTATTGCCGGCGGCTATGGTATGGCGGCCATTACAGGCATTATGAATCCTACGGAGTATGTCGATGGTTTGAGATACTATTTCTACGTTAGCGAAATCTGGTATGCGCTGGTTAAGATGGCATTCTTCGCCTTCTTCATCACCAGCATCTCGGCCTACTGCGGCTACTACACCAAGGGTAACTCTCTGGAGGTGGGTAAGGCTTCTACCAAGGCCGTAGTTATCAGCTCTATCGTCATTATGATTTGCAACCTTGTATTAACTCAACTTATACGCACGTGATAAAAGCCGAAAACATAGTAAAGTCATTCGAAGGACGCTCCGTACTGAAAAATATCACCACCGAGTTCGGTACAGGACAGACCAATCTGATTATCGGCCGCAGTGGCTCGGGTAAGACCGTGTTGCTGAAGAGTCTGGTGGGTCTGCACGAAGTGGACGAGGGTGCAATCTATTACGACGATGTGTGCTTCTCGACGCTCGACTTCAAAAGTCGCAAGGCTATTCGCCGTGAGGTGGGTATGATTTTTCAGGGTGGAGCACTGCTCGACGCCTCTACCGTGGCCGAGAATGTGAAACTTCCGCTCGATCTGTTTACCGAGCAGTCGGAGGAGGAGAAGATGGAGCGCGTGAACCTCTGTTTGAAACGAGTTAATCTGGATAATGCACATCACCTCTACCCTTCAGAGCTTAGTGGTGGTATGGTTAAGCGTGCCGCCATTGCGCGCGCCATTGTGATGAATCCGCGCTACCTGTTCTGCGACGAGCCCAACTCGGGCCTCGACCCACAGACCTCGATTGTGATCGATAACCTTATTTATGATATCACCAAGGAGTATAATATCACTACCATTATCAATACCCACGATATGAATTCGGTGATGGAGATTGGCGAGAAGATTGTCTTCATCTACGAGGGTAACAAATGGTGGGAAGGCTCGAAGGATGATATCCTGCACTCAGATAACAGCGAACTCAACGACTTTGTCTTTGCTTCGGCGATGGCCAAACGTGCCCGTGGCGGGTTTTAATCCACGGAAAAATCAAATTACGCATTTAAGCCCTGAAATGGGGCCTTGTGGCAGATTTTATATCGCAGACTGGCTTTGCAAAGTAAATTCTATGTTAAGTTATTGAGAAAATTTACTTTTTTCGCGCTCTAAATTTGCGTAGTATTCTTAAAGTATATAATTTTGTGGTGATAAAAGAGTAACAAATTTTTACTTAATATAACATTTAAACAAATTATGGCACAGATTAAGATTGGTATCAACGGTTTCGGACGTATCGGCCGTATGGTATTCCGTGCAGCTTGCACACAGACTGAGAAGTACGATGTAGTAGGTATTAACGACCTTTGCCCCGTAGAGTACTTGGCTTACATGCTTAAGTATGACACAATGCACGGTCAGTTCGATGGCACTATCGACTATTGCACTGAGAATAACCTCCTTATCGTAAACGGTAAGTCTATCCGCGTAACTGCAGAGCGCAACCCCGAGGATTTGAAGTGGAACGAGGTTGAGGCTGAGTACGTAGTTGAGTCAACTGGTTTGTTCCTCACTGCTGAGAAGGCTGAGGCTCACATCAAGGCTGGTGCTAAGTATGTAGTTATGTCAGCTCCTGCAAAGGATAAGACTCCTATGTTCGTATGCGGTGTTAACACTA
>JAZQSN010000015.1:0-4045 GCA_045630065.1 Alistipes sp. | reverse complement strand
CTCAGCCCATCTGCTTCGAGAATGCAAAGTGGGCTTACGTAGTAGGTGCTGCTATCGCAATCAAGAAGGGCTGCACTAACGCTGCTGACGCTGCTGAGGCTATCGGCGAGGGTTTGCAGGCATTCTGCATCGCAGGTTCAGTAGCCGTCGACCGTAAGGTTGGTATCGGTCACGGTAACCTCGCTGCACGTCTTCTCCGCGAGGAGGCTCAGTGCTTCGCATTCTTGGCTGGTCACGTGTCATTCGCAGCTGCTGAGGGTGCTATTAAGATCGCCGAGATGGCTAACAAGGTTCGTAAGAACCCCTTGCGCGTTATCTTGAACGGTTTGGGTAAGGACGCTGCTAAGATTATCTCTCGTATCAACGGCTTTACTTATGTAGAAACTAAGTTCGACTACTACACTGGTGAGGTTGCTGAGGTTGCACAGACTCCCTACTCTGATGGTTTGCGTGCTAAGGTACGTTGCTACGGTGTTGACGACGTTCGCGAGGGCGTTGCAGTTATGTGGAAGGAGGACGTTGATGTATCAATCACCGGTAACTCAACTAACCCCACACGTTTCCAGCACCCCGTTGCAGGTACTTACAAGAAGGAGCGCGTATTGGCTGGCAAGAAGTACTTCTCTGTAGCATCAGGTGGTGGTACCGGCCGTACTTTGCACCCCGATAACATGGGCGCAGGTCCCGCTTCCTACGGTATGACCGATACTTTGGGTCGTATGCACTCTGACGCTCAGTTTGCAGGTTCTTCATCAGTTCCCGCACACGTTGAGATGATGGGCTTCCTCGGTATGGGTAACAACCCGATGGTAGGTGCAACAGTTGCTGTTGCCGTTGCTATCCAGCAGGCTATGACTGAGTAATTAACTCAACCATAAATAACGAATCCCCGTAGGCACCGCTTGCGGGGATTTTTTTATGCGGTTAGGTCTCTTTTACAATCGCATTTACTATCAATCAACAACTCAAAACAAGTTGCACAAAACAAGAAATTGCCTCACACGATTAATGCATAAGGTCACTCTAATCGGGTATGGACAAGTGGGTGAATATGCAACTAAATATGGCCGAAAATAACATTACATTGATGTTTTCTTTGCTTTCATTATTAAATGTAGTATATTTGCGGTGTGTAGGTCCCCTTAAAAATATACTTTTTGCCACATGGCATAGTACATATTTTTGAATAAAAATGGAATACACCGCCGCTTGGTTACCCACGGCGAAAGACTATTTTGAAACCGTTACAGATTGGATAATGAAACGAGTACTACTGACACTGCTCCTGTTGACCATTATTCCTCTTGCATCTATGGCACAGCTTAGGCGAGAGGAACAGGGTGCGTTGAAGGTATATTTCCGTCTGGGCGAGACATCTATCGACGAATCATACAAAGGCAACGGTGCCCTGTTGAGCAAGTTTGCCGAGGATATCAACTCCTACGAGAGCGAGACTACGGCTCGCATCGGTATTATCAGCATCATATCGAGTACCTCTCCAGAGGGAACAAAGAGCGCCAACGACCGCATCGCAGAACAGCGCGCGCAGTCAATCACCGAGTGGCTGATGGCCAAGACATCCGAGATTTTGAGCTACAACATCGAATATGTTGGTACCGACTGGGATATACTCATCAAGGCTGTCGAGTCGAACAACAACGTGCCATACAAGAGTGAGGTGCTTGCCATACTACGCAACGCACCCGAGTTCACTATGGAGAATGGTGTTGCAGTCCCCAGTCGTTTGAACAGGCTGAAGGCTTTGCGCAACTCGGAGCCTTACCAGTGGCTCTTCTATAACATCTTCCCCGAGATGCGTTACGCTGCGGCGATGACCACTATCCGATGGGAGGTATTGCCGACATTGCAAATCACAACGCAGTCGCCCGTCAACGTTCCGTACGAGGGCGCCGAGCGAAATATCACATTTGAGAAGATTTCCGAAGGCACCGACCAGCCCACCATTACCACTGACGCAGAGTGGATTACAGATCTGCGCCTGACCGATAATGGATTCGCAATTTCAGTGGCTGAAAATCAATCGCTGAAGCCTCGTTCTGCCTCCGTAAATATCAAATACTACGGCAGGAACTACCCCGTAGAGGTGTATCAAGAGGCGACACCTGCACCAGATCCGGAACCCGAACCGGAGCCCGAACCGGAGCCAATTCCTGAGCCCGAACCACAACCCGAGCCCGAGCCTATTGTAGAGCCCGAGCCCGAGCAGTGTACCCCATTCTATATCTCTGCTCAAACGAATTTGCTTTACTTGCTTGCATCGGTGCCCAATGTTGGAGTTGAGTTTTATTTAGGCAAGAACTGGAGCGTTGACACCAACTGGCATTACTCGTGGTGGAAGAGCGACGCAAAGTCTTGGTACTGGCGCACATATGGTGGCGACCTCGCAATTCGCAAGTGGTTTGGCAAGCGAGCCAAGCAAAAGCCGCTGACGGGTCACCACGCAGGTGTATACGGTCAGATGCTGACATACGACGTTGAGATTGGCGGTAGGGGTTATCTGGCCGACCGCTGGAGCTGGGCTGCCGGTGTGGAGTATGGTTACTCGTTGCCCATTGCGAAGCGCCTGAATCTCGACTTGACGCTCGGCGTAGGATATCACTGGGGTATGTACGACGAGTATCTTCCCATCGATGGCCACTACGTATGGCAGTCAACCAACAAACGTCGCTACATCGGCCCCACAAAGGTCGAGGTATCGCTCGTATGGCTACTTGGTTGTAACAACACCAACGCAAAGAAAGGAGGTAAGCGATGAAACGATACCTCTTAAATATATTGCTGTGCCTGACAATCGCAGCAAACCTCACCTCGTGCAACCATAAGGATTTGTGCTTCGACCATCGTGAACACGCACACAAGCACCACATCAACATAATTGCCGATTATCGTTACGACTGGGAGGAGAATTATGGCGGCCCCAACTGGCAGAACGCCTGGCCGACATACTACCTGCCCTATGATGGTCTGCGCCCCACGAAGCCCGCTGGCATTCGCGTAGTAAACTATCAGGATGGCGTGGGATCAAACATCCATAATATCGGTGCCGATGGCGGTGTTGTAACACTCTTCGAAGGCCAAAACGACATCCTGCTCTACAACAACGACACCGAGTATATCGTATTCAATCGTAGCGACGACGGCAGTGGTGCTACAACCCGTGCCACCACACGCACGCGTACACGTGCAACATATATGGAGAGTGAATATGCCCATCCGGGCGAGGAGACGATGACCGCTCCCGATATGTTGTTTGCAAACTACCTCGAGGATTTCGAGGTCGAGAAACTCCCTCATCCGCTCGATGTTGAGGTAGCGCTACAGCCTCTGGTATTTACCTACAAGATTCGCTATGAGTTTGCGTCGGGCTTGGAGTATGTGTCGCTCGCACGCGGAGCGTTGTCGGGCATGGCTCGCTCGGTGCAGATGAACACGGGCGTTACATCAGACGAGGGTGCCACGATACTCTTCGACTGCGAGGTGGTGGGTAAGAACTCCAACGACGGCAATGAGGCCGAGGCGGGACTATATGGTGCTCGTGCCGTGGTTATGTCGTTCGGTGCGCCTTCGTTCCCCAACGCCAACTACCCTACTCGCACACGCAGTCAGGGAAAGCACGCTCTCAACCTCGAGGTAATGCTCACAAACGGACACCTCATATCATTCGACTTCGACGTATCGGACCAGGTGCAGGCGCAGCCGCACGGTGGCGTTATCGTCGTTAAAGACATTGTCATCAAGCCCGAGGAGGGCACTGAAGGCTCGGGTGCTTTCGATGTCAAGGTGAACGAGTGGGGAGAGTGGGAAGATGTCACAATTCCTTTGTAATAAAGAAATGAACTATAAATAAATTAACACATCTAAAACTATGAAAAAACTTTTCTTATCAGCTCTGGCTATCGCCTCGTTGGTAGCTTGTAGCAAGGATGAGTTGGTAAATCAGCAGGGCCCCGTGGCTATCTCTTTCAAGCAGGCCTATGTTGAGAACGTAACTCGTGCAACTGATCCCAGCACAACAACCGACAAC
>JAZQSN010000014.1:0-28422 GCA_045630065.1 Alistipes sp. | reverse complement strand
ATTATAGCGCGTGCGGCGCATAGGACAAGGATAGTCCAACCGCATAGTTTCGATAGACGAAACAAGAGTTCTTTTAGGTGGTTATAGCAGTGAGGTTCCACCTCTTCCCATTCCGAACAGAGAAGTTAAGCTCACTAACGCCGATGGTACTGCCTATTTAGGTGGGAGAGTAGGTAGCCGCCTCTTCAAGCCGAGTCCTAACAAGGGCTCGGTTTTTTTTATATGTATGTCACTGGTTGGGTAAGCTATACTCATTTTTGTTGCTCGGCTTGAAGAGGCGGCAGCCGCTTATATCGACATTCCATCCCCTAAGTCCCCTCCCTTTAAATTCTTTTTCGTTGCTTCGGCTCGGCAATACAAATATATTTGCTTGCTCTCACCTTAATCGCAACGTTGACAAAGGGCGGGGATTTTTTGTATTACAGCGGCAACCTACTCTCCCACCTAAATAGGTGGAGTGATAGACGCAAGTGCGCTTAACTGCTATTTGTTTAGGCAGAACTGTACTCTAAGGGAGTAAAATAAAAAAGAGGTCGTATGACCTCTCTTTTTCAATCTATGGGTTTTTCTTGCGCCATTCATAATATTCGTATTCGTTTGTGCTAAATACATCTCTAGGAATAGACTCAAAGTTTTTTACAAAATCAGTATTTGATAAGATCTCATATTTTTTTGCGTTTTGGAATTCTCCTCGTATTCTAAAAATAGCTGAAATGTGTCTGTACCTCATATATTGGTCTGTATCTTCGTAATACTCTTCTTTGGATAATGGCTTCATTACTTCAGATCGAGGTTTAGGGGTATCTCCACAATCCCTTTTTATCATACGCCAGATGTTAGGGGTTAGAATTGTCATTTCATAATCATTCAAAGAATCAAAATCAAATACCGATTCCATTAAATCTGCTTGTTTCATCTTGGTTGCGGTTGATGATTGTATCAAATTATGATTTGGCTTATCTCTTTTTGAAAATATATGTATCAATAATATATTTTAGAGCTTGATTTATATTATCACTATATTTATTTACATCGTTTAGGCCATCTATCTTTGTCTTGTCAATTTCTCCTGCACCTGTCATATGATTTGGGAATGACAAATATGCTTTATCCCAAGTACGGTTGAAGTATATTCTAACAAACCATAACCAGTTTTTCTCATATGAGATAGTTGAGTAGCCCTTAAAATGTCGGATGATAAATTTATTCCCATTTTCTCCGTCAGGATTAATTATGTTTTTAATAATGTCAGCAATATCTTCTCTAATAGTTATGTTCTCCTTAAATATGTCATCGCAATTAGAAGGTTCAGAGTAGTTGCTAATGTTGTTATTTGATTGATATACTTCTATTTTTGCGTCATCCAATAGCGTCTCAACATCTCTGAAGATCGCTAATGCCTCTTCTGGAGATACATTGAAGAATTCTCGATTATCTCTAATGCGAAGATTGGTAAAACGCTCTATATACCTATGTATAAGTTTTTCAGCCTCCTTATATTTTACAGTTCGCATGGTCGCGTATATCTCGAATGGGAGAGGAACTGCTGTTCCATCTAATTGCTTTACTCGTTGTTCAACTGAATGAGAACTCATTCCAATCTTTACCCGATCCTCCTTAAAACTTGGATTGGTTAGAATATATACATATCCGGGTTCCTTCATCGTAGAATAGTTTGATTACTACAAATATAACAAATCTATTGCGAAAAATAGAGCATATAGCTGAAAATAAAAAACACCCTCACTGAAATAACTCAATGAAGGTGTTTTTTTATGTGTGAAATTGTTATTTTCTTGCTCGGATTTTGCGAAGGGGGAGTTTTAATACGCCCCAGAAGGCTTCGCCAAAGATACTGCTACTCATCTTCGATGTGCCCTCCTGGCGATCGACGAATACAATCGACACCTCGCTAATCTTCATTCCCAGGCGCCAGGCCGAGTACTTCATCTCAATCTGGAAGCCGTAGCCCTTCATCTGCACGCCATCCAAGTCAAGTGTCTCGAGTGCGCGGCGCGAGTAGCATACAAATCCTGCCGTAGCGTCGTAAACGGGCATACGCGTAATTGTACGCACATAGATAGAGGCGCAATACGACATCAGCAGGCGCGACATAGGCCAATTAACCACATTTACGCCCTTGACATAGCGTGAGCCGACAACTACATCGCTACCCTCGCGAGCAGCATTGTAGAGGCGGATAAGGTCGTTGGGATTATGCGAAAAGTCGCAGTCCATCTCGAAAATATAGTCATAATCGTGCTCCAAAGCCCATTTGAAGCCTGTAATATAGGCCGTACCCAATCCAAGCTTGCCCGAGCGTTCGACCAAATGAAGGCGCTCAGAGAACTCCTGCTGGCGCTTGCGTACAACGGCGGCGGTGCCATCGGGCGAGCCGTCGTCGATTACGAGCAGGTCGAACTCTCCGTCGAGCAACATCACTGTGTCGATCATCGGAGAGATGTTCTCAATCTCGTTGTAGGTGGGTATTATGACAAGTTTTTTCAATGCTAGTACTGCTCTTTTTCGTTGGGGAAATCCTGATCCTTTACATCCTTTACATAGTGTGCAATGGCATCGCTCATCACGCCGTGCAAGTCGGCATAGCGACGCAGGAATCGGGGTGAGAAGTCGTTGGTAATGCCCAACATATCGTGCACTACGAGTACCTGGCCGTCGGTAGCACCACCTGCACCGATACCGATGGTGGGGATGGTGAGCTCCTTTGACACACGCTCGGCGAGCGCTGCGGGAATCTTCTCCAACACGATAGCGAAGCAACCAGCCTCCTCCAAGAGGTGGGCATCGCGGATAAGCTTCTCGGCCTCGGCCTCCTCCTTAGCTCGTACATTATATGTGCCGAACTTGTGAATCGACTGCGGTGTGAGTCCTAAATGGCCCATAACGGGAATACCGGCCGAAATGATGCGCTGAACCGATTCGATAATCTCCTCGCCACCCTCAATCTTCACTGAGTCGGCCTCGGTCTCCTTCATAATGCGGATAGCGGAGTCGAGGGCCACCTTTGTGTTACCCTGATAGGTACCAAAGGGTAGGTCGACAACCACCAAGGCGCGATTTACGCCACGCACAACCGAACGGGCGTGGTAAATCATCATATCGAGTGTGATTGGCAGCGTGGTCTCATAACCAGCCATCACATTTGCGGCTGAATCGCCGACAAGGATTACATCGACACCAGCGGCATCGACAATCTTAGCCGTAGAGTAGTCGTATGATGTGAGCATAGCAATCTTCTCGCCACGCTGTTTCATTTCTGTTAAACGCAGAGTCGTAACCGCTCTGACTGAACCTGCAACTGACATTTTTATTCTTTTATGCGACACCCTGCAGGGCGTCGGGTTAATTCTTTGACAAATGTAGATAAGTTTTGTGGGGAAAGCAAATTTTTCTACTCTCGATTGGCTATAAGCGAGCGTAATGCCGCAAAAAAAGGCCACAACACCACACCTCCAGCTACCGATACATTTATCGAGTGCTTGGTGCCCGCCTGCGGAATCTCGATGGCGCCATCACACATATCCACCACGGCCTGATCGACACCCGCCACCTCGTTGCCAAAGATGAGAGCATATCTCTTCTTTGTATCCACTTCCAACTCATCGAGCATAACCGCTCCTTCGACCTGCTCGACGCATAGCAATGTGTAGCCCTGCTCGCGTAGTGCGGTTGCACACTCTGCGGTTGTGGGGTAGTGGGCCCACTCTACGGTGAGCTCGGCGCCCAGAGCACTCTTGTGAATGTCACGCGAGGGAGGTGTGGCTGTGATGCCGCACAACAGCACGCGCTCGATGGCAAAAGCGTCGGAGGTGCGGAAGAATGCACCCACATTTTGTGCCGAACGCACATTGTCGAGAACGACCACTACGGGAATGCGTCCCATTGCGGCAAACTCGTCCACTGTGGGGCGATGTAACTCTTCGTTGGTAATTTTTCTCATTTTTGGGGTATAATTATGTGCGACAAATATAGCACAAATCGCGGAAATAGATTAACTTTGCAGATTATAAATTCACTTTTATCGAGGATGAAAAGCAAGATACGATATATTTTTGCCACGTTGATAGTACTCGTTGTAGCTACCGCAGCCTCTGCACAGGAGAATATGAAGATGGTGCTGGGGGTTGACTTCGACACATACTTCGATAATACGGAATACACAGGCACTAACCTGGCGGCTGTTTCGGGAACGATATTCAGTTCTCGCCTGTCGCCCAAAATCGGGGTAGAGTGGGATGAGCGAAATACGCTTGTCTTTGGTGTTGATCTATTCAACGACTTCGGTAACGATACGCAGTTCTTTTCGAAGGCTCGTCCGCAGATTTACTATCGCTTTGCTGCACCAAGGGTAAAGGCCTATGCAGGAATCTTCGACCGCAAGGAGATGGCGGGTTACTACTCGGAGCTCTTCTTCAGCGATGAGGCTCGCTTTTTTGAGAATCGTGTGCAGGGAGTTATGGGTCAGTATCTAGGCGAGAGAGGCTATGTTGAGCTCTCGGTTGATTGGTGCGGAATGTACTCAATGGAGTCACGCGAGCGCTTTAGAGTTCTTTCTGCAGGACGTTACGATTTTGGTCGTAATCGTATTTTCTACGCTGGTTATGCTTTGCAGATGTTCCACTTCGCTGGTAGCGAGGCTATCATAGGCAGTGTCGTCGATAATGTGATTATAAACCCCTACGTAGGTGCGAATTTTAATGCATTTTTCGATTTTGACATCAAACTGCACGGCATACTCACCGTGCAACGTGATCGTGCCGTAGAGGACTATTCGCATAAGCCTGGTGGAGGATTGCTCCAGATAAGAATGTCGAAGTGGGGCTTATATCTCGATGAGCAGATATATGTGGGTGACAACCTTATGCCATACTACTATTCAGCCCCCAACAATCATTTCGCCAGCGGCTATGGCTCCGAGCTCTATGCGGGTAGCACGCTGTTCGGCACTAAGCCATATTGGAGGGGTGATGGAAGCTCAAACACATTTTATGATACACGCATAGGTTACTCCAACTCGTTCTTTAACGACACCGTACGCCTTAATGCATTCTTTGCTTTCCAGTGCGATGGCGAGAATTGGGGCACGCGACAGATGTTGGAGCTGAAGATTAACTTGTGGAAAGATATTTCATTTCAGAAAAAACGATAACAAAAACATAACGACTTATGACAGAGAATAACAGCATCGAAGTAGTTGAGATCAAAGAGCGTCTTAACTTTGTGGAGGAGGTCATCGAAGAGGCCATTGCAAAGGGTGAAACACACGTACAGACCCGTTTCCCGCCCGAGCCTAATGGTTACCTTCACATCGGCCACGCCAAGGCTATCTGCTTGGACTTTGGTGTAGCGGCTAAATATGGCGGTGTATGTAACCTCCGTTTCGATGATACTAATCCCACTAAGGAGGATGTGGAGTACGTAGAGGCCATCAAGGAGGATATCCAGTGGCTTGGTTTCCAGTGGGGTAACGAGTACTATGCATCAGACTACTTCCAGCAGTTGTGGGACTTCGCTATCCGTTTGATAAAGGAGGGCAAGGCATACATTGACGAGCAGACATCGGAGGAGATTGCCGCACAGAAGGGTACACCCACTCAGGCCGGTACCGACAGCCCCTACCGTAATCGCCCCATTGAGGAGAATCTCGACCTATTTATGAAGATGACAAACGGCGAGATTGAGGAGGGTAAGATGGTGCTCCGTCCCAAGATTGATATGGCAAGTTCTAATATGCACTTCCGCGACCCGATTATCTACCGCGTTGTAAATCACCCTCACCACCGCACAGGCGATAAGTGGAAGGTCTATCCTATGTACGACTTTGCACACGGCCAGAGCGACTACTTCGAGGGCGTAACACACTCGTTGTGTACCCTTGAGTTCGTGCCTCACCGTCCGTTGTACGATTTGTTCGTAGATTGGGTTAAGGAGGGCGACGGCTTGGGCAACTACCGTCCTCGCCAGTATGAGTTCAACAAGCTGAATTTGAACTACACTCTGATGAGTAAGCGCAATCTGCTTATCCTCGTTAAGGAGGGCTTGGTAAGCGGCTGGGATGATCCCCGTATGCCGACTCTCTGCGGTTTCCGCCGTCGCGGTTACTCGCCCGAGTCTATCCGCAACTTCGTTGATAAGATTGGTTACACAACATACGATGCGTTGAACGACTTCGCTCTGTTGGAGAGTGCCGTGCGTGACGACTTGAACAAGCGCGCAACACGCGTGAGCGCTGTTCTCGACCCCGTGAAGCTCGTCATCACCAACTACCCCGAGGGACAGGTGGAGGCTATGGAAGCTATCAACAACCCCGAGGATCCCGAGGCAGGCACACACACTATCGAGTTCAGCCGCGAGCTTTGGATGGAGCGTGACGACTTTATGGAGGACGCACCCAAGAAGTATTTCCGTATGACTCCCGGTCAGGAGGTACGCCTCAAGAACGCCTATATCGTGAAGTGTACAGGCTGCGAGAAGGATGAGAACGGCAAGGTAACAACCGTTTATGCCGAGTACGATCCCGAGACTAAGACAGGTATGCCCGGCAGCAACCGCAAGGTGAAGGGTACAATCCACTGGTTGAGCTGCGACCACTGCCTGAAGGCGGAGGTACGCTTGTACGACCGCTTGTGGAAGGTGGAGAATCCTCGTGACGAGATGGCCGCTATCCGCAAGGAGCAGGGCTGCGAGGCTTTGGATGCTATGAAGCAGATGATTAATCCCGACTCACTCACCGTGCTTACCGAGTGCTACGTTGAGAAGTTCTTGGCAGATGCGAAACCTCTGGATTATTTGCAGTTCCAGCGCATCGGTTACTTCAATGTGGATAAGGACTCTACCGCAGACCACTTGGTATTCAACCGCACCGTAACGCTCAAAGACTCTTGGGCAAAGATGAATAAGTAATTATTCTAATTAGTATGAAAAATCCCCGCCTTGCGAAAGCAGGGCGGGGATTTGGTCTAATTTATCACATTTCTTTATAGCAATTACTATAAATACTAAAATACAACTCCAACTTTTATTTGAACAGCATTCATACCGACACTTATACCTGATTCTGAAATTTTTTGAACATTAAAGCCCAGCTGCGCCTTAAACATTCCAATCTTCATACCTATCGCAGGTGTAAGATACATTCCTGACAAACCTGTAACATACTCCGATGCACCTATTCCTGCTCCAATATCAAATGAAGCATAAGGAGTAATCTTCGTGTTTGTAGGCAAATAACCCTTCAAATTGAGGTAAATAGGTATCATAATGTCTGTAGTACCATCATCGTGGTACATATCCAAACCTACGCCAATACCAGCAGAAAAATAGTCGCCAATCTTCGCACCGTGAACAGTATGAATATTCACGCGACCTAAAGCAAATTCACCAACACCCAGAGAATAACCAAGATCTACCTCACCCTGGTACTTGATAGGAGTTTGCGCTGAAGCAGATGATACAATGCAAACGGCTGTAATCATCAATAAAAATAACTTCTTCATAATAGAATTTTTTAAGTTAAACAATAAATTTCTTCGCCAGCAGATGGCAACCGTTTAACTTATAAAAAAAAAGAAACGTGGGTACTGCCTTTTGTGAAGAAGGGACGACCAAGTACCCATACAAATCAAGACACACCCACGCCAAATGGCGTGAGCATTTAATGTGCCTATTGTTGATTTGTTCGTTAAATTTTGGTCGTTTTACTTCACAAAACAATAGCCTAAATGCCACCAATACAAGACTGCCTATTCGACAGCCTAAAACAAAGATAGCTATAATTTTCTAAAATAGTGGCTTCTCGACCTATATTTTCGCACAATCAACAGAATTTGATATTACCGCAAACATTTTGTGCGGTTGCGAATTATGCCGATTTTTATTGATATGCAACAAAAAAATCAGCCAGAATGCTGTTTAAGGCAATTCTGACTGATATTTTACTTTTTCAAGCGGAAGGAGGGGGATTCGAACCCCCGGTACCCTAATCGAGTACGTCAGTTTAGCAAACTGGTGGTTTCAGCCACTCACCCATCCTTCCTGACCGAATCCTCTTTGAAAGAGTGGTGCAAATGTAGACAAAAAAAACTATTGTGCAAAATATCGGTGAGGAAATTTTTTATAAATTTTGAAAATAGTCCCTTTCTACCCCATAAATAGATGTTGTGTGCGTTAAAAACGCAACTGCTAAGCTAACATTTTCGCAAGAAAGTGTAGAAATAGGCAAAAATAATCTTATATTTGTACTTGATGAACCTATCGCCCATAGCTTGCGTGCGTGGGCCAAACCTGAAAAAACTACAAATTATGAAGAACGAACGCCTAATGTCACTCGATACCTTGCGAGGTTTCGATATGTTCTTTAT
Source organism: Alistipes sp. (assembly GCA_045630065.1). Classification (GTDB taxonomy): domain Bacteria; phylum Bacteroidota; class Bacteroidia; order Bacteroidales; family Rikenellaceae; genus Alistipes. Next base: position 20,041 of record JAZQSN010000014.1, on the reverse strand, counting down.
TATGGGCCTCTCGGGCCTAATCGCATCGTTGTGTGCCCTATGCCCTAATGCTGTGACCAATGCTATTGCCGAGCAGATGAGTCACGTCGATTGGAATGGATTGCGTCATCACGACACCATCTTCCCTCTGTTCTTGTTCCTTGCCGGAGTGTCGTTCCCCTTCTCGCTTGCCAAACAGCAGGCCTTAGGTGCGTCGAGCAAATCAATCTACTGGAAGATATTCCGCCGTGCGGCTATGCTTATCCTGCTCGGAATGATTTATAACGGCTTATTCCGCCTGAATTTCGAGAATCTGCGTGTGGCAAGCGTATTGGCCCGTATTGGTATTGCGTGGGCTGGTGCGGCGTTGCTTTACGTAAACTTCGGTGTGCGAGCCAGAGCTTGTATTGCGGCAGCTATATTGGTCATTTATGCCTTGTTGAGTAAGTTTGTCGGTGCGCCCGATGTGGTGGGTGCCGATCCTCTCTCGATGGAGGGCTCGTTGGTGGGTTATATCGACCGTCTGTTCCTTCCCGGACGTCTGCTCTATCTCGACGGAGCGTTCGATCCCGAGGGCCTGTTCTCGGCTGTGCCTGCGGTAGTTACGGCTATGCTCGGTATGTTTACGGGTGAACTTATCCGCGAGCAGAAATACTCGGGCGAGCGCAAGACCGTGATGATGCTCATCGGTGCGGTAGTGCTGGCTGTTGTGGCTTGGTTGGGTAACTACTTTGTGCCTATCAATAAGATGTTGTGGTCGAGCACTTTCGTATGCGCTGTGGGCTCTTACTCGCTGGCTATGATGGCGCTGTTCTACTACATTGTCGATGTTAAGGGCTGGCAGAAGTGGACTCTCCCGTTCCGCGTTGTTGGAATGAACTCAATCACGATTTATCTGGCGCAGAGTATTATCGGTTTTTCAGGCATCGCCAAGTTCTTCTTCGGTGGTATCGCGGGACTTTGTTCGGAGCCGTGGGCGGCTGTGGTCAATGGTGCAGCTTATGTGCTTGTGTGCTGGTTGTTCCTCTACTTCCTCTATCGTCAGAAGATATTTTTGAAAGTTTAACGTTGTATAAATGCAATATAATGCGCCACCTTAACGAAAAAGGTGGCGCTTTTTGTATTTTTTTTGTATTTTTGCCAATTATAATGGCATATTATGGCTGGAAAAGATAAAGAACTATTAAATAACATAGATGGCGAGTATAAGTACGGCTTTACGACCGACATCGAGACCGAAACCATTGCGCGAGGTCTTAATGAGGATGTTATCCGCCTTATCTCGGCCAAGAAGGAGGAGCCAGAGTGGATGCTGGAGCGTCGCTTGAAGGCTTTTCGTCATTGGCAAACAATGGAGTTGCCCACCTGGGCACACCTCGATATTCCTGAGATCGATTTTCAGGATATAATCTACTACGCCGCCCCTAAGCAGCGCAAGGAGGGTACGATGGATGATATCGACCCCGAATTGAAACGTACGTTCGATAAGTTGGGTATTCCGCTCGAGGAGCAGCTCTCGCTGGCAGGCTTTGCTGTCGATGCTGTGATGGACTCGGTGTCGATAAAGACCACCTTCCGCGAGACGTTGGCCGAGAAGGGTATTATCTTCTGCTCAATTTCGGAGGCTGTGCGTGAGTATCCCGATTTGGTGAAGAAGTATCTGGGCTCTGTGGTGCCCCATACCGATAACTTCTACGCTGCTTTGAATGCCGCTGTATTTTCCGATGGATCGTTCTGCTACATCCCCAAGGGTGTACGTTGCCCGATGGAACTCTCGACCTACTTCCGCATCAATGCTGAGGGTACAGGTCAGTTCGAGCGCACGTTGCTTGTAGCCGACGAGGGTGCTTATGTGAGCTACCTGGAGGGTTGTACCGCTCCGCGTCGTGACGAGAATCAGTTGCACGCCGCCGTGGTGGAGATTGTAGTTGAGAAGGATGCCGAGGTTAAGTACTCTACAGTGCAGAACTGGTATCCGGGTGATAAGGATGGCAAGGGTGGTATCTATAACTTTGTGACCAAGCGAGGCCTCTGCCGCGAGGGGGGCCATCTGTCGTGGACTCAGGTTGAGACTGGCTCGGCCATTACTTGGAAGTATCCGAGCTGTGTGCTCTTGGGTGATAACTCGGTGGGTGAGTTCTACTCTGTGGCGATGACTAACAACTACCAGCAGGCTGATACTGGCACGAAGATGATTCACATCGGCCGTAACACCCGTAGCCGCATCGTGTCGAAGGGTATCTCGGCAGGCAAGAGCCAAAACGCATATCGCGGCCTGGTGCGTGTAGCGAAGGGAGCCGATAATGCCCGCAACTACTCGCAGTGCGATTCGCTTCTGATTGGCGATAAGTGTGGAGCCCACACCTTCCCCGAGATTGATTCGCACAATCCAACGGCTGTGCTTGAGCATGAGGCAACCACATCGAAGATCTCGGAGGAGCAGCTCTTCTACTGCAACCAGCGAGGCCTCTCGACCGAGGATGCAGTGGGTCTTATCGTTAATGGCTACGCTCGTGAGGTGATTGCCAAGCTTCCGATGGAGTTTGCCGTTGAGGCGCAGAAATTGTTGGCCGTTAGCCTCGAGGGCTCGGTCGGTTAAAGATTTAATTAGGAATAAAAAGTAAACAGATATGTTAAGTGTAAAGAATTTGCACGCCAAGGTTGGCGACAAGGAGATTCTTCGAGGCATCAACCTCGAGGTGCGTCCGGGCGAGGTTCACGCCATTATGGGCCCTAATGGCTCAGGTAAGAGTACCTTTGCATCGGTGTTGGCCGGCAACGAAAAGTTCACCGTAACCGAGGGTGAGGTTGAGTTTATGGGTCAGAACCTGCTGGAGTTATCTATTGAGGATCGTGCCCGTATGGGTATGTTCTTGGGATTTCAGTATCCCGTCGAGATTCCTGGCGTTACGATGGCCAATTTTATGAAGATGGCTGTAAACGAGCAGCGGAAGTTCCGTGGCGAGGAGCCCCTCACTGCGGGCGAGTTCCTGCGTATGATGCGCGAGAAGAGTGCCGTCGTGGAACTCGATTCAAAGCTCACATCGCGTGCCGTGAACGAGGGTTTCTCGGGTGGCGAGAAGAAAAAGAACGAGATTTTCCAGATGGCTATGCTCGACCCCAAGTTGGCCGTGCTGGATGAGACTGATTCGGGTCTTGATATCGATGCTCTGCGTATCGTGGCAACAGGCGTAACCAAGTTGCACACGTCGGAGAACGCTACCATTGTAATTACCCACTATCAGCGTCTGTTGGATTACATCGTGCCCGACTATGTTCACGTCTTGTACAAGGGTCAGATAATCTATTCGGGCGATAAGTCGTTGGCCCTTAAGCTTGAGAAGGAGGGCTACGATTGGCTCATTAACCAGCAGGAGGAGTAGGCGATGGTATTGCTCGATTATTTACAGAGTAGAGGCTTGCGTGCCAACACGGGTATGTGTACGCTGGGCGACGGGCAGGCGTGGGAGGTTATGATCAACCCCACGTCGGTGGAGCGTACTCTGCGCTCATCGCTCTCGCTGCTCATTGTACATACTACGTCCGCGGCCGCCAAGATGCATTTCGATATTTGCGAGGGCGCATCACTCAATATGGTGGAGCTCTTCACGGCTGATTGTCAGGCAGAGTGCCACATCCGCCAGCAGGCCGATAGCGAGTGTAGCGTGGTGAGCGTCAGCGTAGCGGGCTCTAAGGCCAACTATGTTTTTGACCTCGATGGCACCAATGCTTCGAATAAGGTGCGCTCGGTATATATCGCAGGTGGCGAGGAGCACACAAAGGTTGCTTTGCGCGTAAATCATAATGTGCCCGATTGCCAGAGCGACTCACTCGTTAAGGGTGTTGCGGGTGGCAAGTCGGTAGGTGAGTTCTATGGTTTGGTCTATGTGGCTGAGGATGCACAGCGCACCGATGCCCGCCAGACAAACCGCAATATAGAGATCGGCTCAGAGTCGAAGATAATTACCAAGCCGCAGTTGGAGATTTATGCTGACGATGTGAAGTGTTCGCACGGTGCTACTGTAGGTCAGTTAGATGGCGATGCTGTGTTGTATATGCGTCAGCGAGGTCTGAGCGAGACACAGGCACGCCGCCTGCAGATCGAAGGCTTTGTGAATGATATTGTTCTTTCGGCTGGCGAGATTGGCCAGTTGCTGGGCGAGGAGCTAACCGCAAAACTTGAAAGATTATAAGATGAATGTAGAGAGCATACGCAACGATTTCCCTATCCTTGAGCGCAAGGTTAATGGAAAGCCATTGGTCTATCTCGATAGCGGAGCCACGGCGCAGAAGCCCGAGCGAGTTATCGAGGCCGTTAATCGTATGCACCGCGAGCAGAATGCCAATATCCATCGTGGGGTACACCAACTCTCGGCCGAGGCTACCCAGCTCTACGAGCAGGCGCGCGAGCGTGTGCGCTCATTCATTGGTGCCGCGTCGCGCGAGGAGGTTATATTCACTGCGGGCGCTACTGCTTCGATCAATACCGTTGCCTATGCGTGGAGCGAAAAGTTCTTGCGCGAGGGCGATAATATCATCATTAGCGAGATGGAGCACCACTCCAATATCGTGCCGTGGCAACTCGTGGCCGAGCGCAAGGGCGCCGAGATTCGTGTTCTGCCCTTCGATGAGGATGGCCGCCTGAAGGTGGAGCTGTTGGATGAGTTGCTCGACAATCGCACCCGTATGGTAGCCGTGACGCAAGCATCGAATACACTCGGTACGCGTTCAGACCTACGCCCGATTATCGAGAAGGCCCACCGAGTGGGGGCCCACATTATGGTCGATGGCTGTCAGGGTGTGGTACACGGCGGTGTGGATGTCGAGGCTTTGGATTGCGATTTCTACGCCTTCTCGGGTCATAAGCTCTATGCTCCTACAGGTATCGGAGTGCTTTACGGCAAACGTGAGCTGCTCGAGCAGATGCCTCCATTCTTGTGTGGTGGCGATATGGTTGATAGGGTATCGTTCGCAAAGACTACCTACGCACCTTTGCCCCTGAAGTATGAGGCAGGTACGGCTAACTTTATCGGAGCCATAGGCCTAGGCGAGGCTGTGGAGTATTTGCGAGGCCTGGATTTGGAGGCAGTGGATAAGTATGAGTGCGAGCTGATGCGCTATGCCGAGGAGCAGTTGTTGGGTATCGATGGCTTGCGAATCTACGGTACAACTGAAAATAAATGTTCAATCATATCGTTCAATGTCGAGGGCGTTCACCATTACGATTTGGGTATGATACTCGATAAATTGGGCGTTGCCATCCGCACGGGACAACATTGTGCCGAGCCCGTGATGGCGCACTATGGCATTACGGGTATGTGTCGCGCTTCGATTGCAATGTATAACACTCAGCAGGAGATGGATGCATTGGTGCGAGGTGTCGAGCGTGCAGTGAGAATGCTAAGATAAAATGAAAAGAAACCAAACTACGAAGAGATATGTTCATTGTGCTTGAAGGAGTTGATGGGTCAGGTAAGTCGACACAAATCGCTAAACTACGCGATATGTTTGCTCAGCGTGGTATTCCTACCGAATATCTGCACTTCCCGCGTTTCGATGCGCCCTACTTTGGTGAACTCATCGCTCGCTTTCTAAGAGGTGAGTTGGGTAGCATTGAGCAGGTAGATCCCTACATTGTGGCTATGCTTTATGCGGGCGACAGACGCGACGCTGCGGCTATGATTCGTGGCTGGATGGACGAGGGTAAGGTTGTCATCTGCGACCGCTATGTTTACTCAAATATCGGCTATCAGTGTGCAAAGGTTGCCGATATGGAGGAGCGCGAGAAGCTCCGCAAGTGGATTCTTTCGCTCGAGTACGACTACTTCGCCATTCCGCGTCCCGATGTGTCGCTCTTTCTGGATGTGCCCTTTGCCTTTACCGAGCGTAAGCTGCTGCAGGAGCAGCGCGAGGGCGACGACCGTGCCTACCTCAATGGTAAGAAGGATATTCACGAGCAGTCGATGGATTTGCAGCGTGCCGTGCGACAGGTCTATATCGACGCCGCTGAGTGGGACGAGGCTATGCACGTAGTCGATTGTAGCTGTCAGGGCGAGATGGCCTCTCCCGAGCAAATTTTTGAACGTATTATGGGTGTCGTAGCACCTTATATTAAATCAGATAAGTAATGCAGTTGCGCCACTCCTATTCATTCGCAGGCCTATGCCGTGTGCTTGTGGGTCTGATATTTATCTTCTCGGGATTTGTGAAGGCGGTTGATCCGTGGGGCACAGCGTTGAAGGTTAACGAATACCTCTCGATCTATGGCATCGAAGAGCTGCAGCCAGCCTCGATGATTTTCTCTATCTGGTTGTGCGGTGCCGAGCTTATGATGGGTCTTATGCTCACCTTCAGGGTGCGCACACGCCTCATATCTATCTTTGCCCTGGTGTCGATGACCTTCTTTACGATTCTTACTTTCCTAAGTGCAACGTGGATTCCTGTTGAGGATTGTGGTTGCTTTGGCGACGCTCTGAAACTTACCCCTTGGCAGACCTTCCTCAAGAACTTGTTTATTATGCCGCTTGTTGTAGTGGTGTGGTTGCACCATCGCCATCAGCGCGTGCTTGCCTTTAGACGTTGGGAGATTGTATTCACGGGAGTTTTCTGTACACTTGCTATGGGTCTTGGTGCCTATTGCTATTATCATCTGCCATTGATAGATTTCCTTCCCTATAAAGTTGGTGCAAACATCTATACAATGATCGAAGAGCAACACGATACGGGTCACGATGCTATGTCGTCGGAGGAGTATGTGCTCATCTATCGCAACCGCCGTACGGGTCGTCTGCGTGAGTTTAATATCGACGACACCGAGTGGCAGAATGAGGAGAAGTGGGAGTGGGTTGAAACCCGTGTCGACAATGAGTCGTCGCCCATTCAGACCCTCGTCAGCGAGTTTGCCATCACCGATAGCGAGGGCGATGCTACGCAGGAGATTCTTACCCATGCGGGCGAGATGTATCTTATTTGCGTCACCTCATTCGAAAAACTATCCGACAAATGCATAAATAATCTTATATCGGTAGTGGATATCGCCCGCAGTCGTGGTGGGTCGGTGGTATGCATTACGCCACAGCCGTTGCGTGAGGTTACATATCGAAGTTTCGGCGATAGCGAACCCGTACGATGCTATAATATCGACGCTACTGTTATGAAGACTATGTTGCGTGCCGAAAGTGGAGTTGTGGTGCTACGTGATGGCGTCATTGCTGGAAAATATAATTGTCGCAATATAGATCTGGATTAGCAAATCACATAGATTGGTATAAAAATTGACTTTTGCCCTGGCAAAGGTCAATTTTTTTTGCTATGTACAGATACTTATTATGCTTTGTGCTTTTCGCCTTCGGCTTTGTGGCTTGTCGTCGAGCGAGCGAAACACATTCTACGCTCCAACCTGTTAAGACTGCTAAGGTGCAGCGAGCCGATTTCTTTGACCGAGACTTTGCGGGTATGGCTACGGCTGATGATGCGGTGAATATGGCGTTCAAGATTGCGGGTCAGGTGGCAGGTGTCGACGTGTCAAAGGGCGATTATGTACGTCGTGGTGAGTTACTCGCTCGTCTTGATCCGCGCGACGTGGAGTTGCAGGTGGCGGCCGATAGGGCGCAGTATGAACGAGCCCGATTGCAGTTTGAGCGAGTATCGCGTCTGCTTGAACACGATGCCGTATCGCAGCAGGAGTATGAATCTGCCGAGAGCTCATTGGTGCAGGCCCGTTCGACCTATGAGAACTCCAAGGACCTGCTCGAACAGGCCACTTTGCGAGCGCCTTTTGCTGGCGTCATCGAACGTACCTATGTCGATACTTACCAGCGTGTGACGGCTGGTCAGACCATTCTGCGTCTGGTAAATCCCATTAGCACCACCGTCGAATTTACTATGCCTGAGAGTAGCATGTGGCTACTGTCCGATTCCCTGACCCGTTATGTGGTACGTTTCGATAACTATCCTAACATTCGATTTACGGCACGTCTTGATACCTACGCCAAGACAGCCTCCGATGCATCGGGTTTCCCAGTCTCGCTTAAAATAGACAAGACAGATGTAGTGGGTTATAACATCTCTCCCGGTATGACTTGTCAGATAACGGTGCGTGCAGCCGACGAGCATCAGTCGGATGTGACCATTCCTCTCTCGGCCGTATATGCTCCTGCTCAGGGTGGCACCTATGTGTGGGTGGTGGATTCCAATGACTGCGTAGAGCGTAGAATGGTGGTGTTGGGTAGCATATTGGGTCGCGATAGGGTGGTTGTTACCTCGGGCCTTGAGGCTGGTGAGTGCATTGTGGTGGCAGGTGTCTATCGCTTGCAGCAGGGCGAGAAGGTGAAAATTCTAAATCGTTAAGCGTATGAATTTTACTCAATTTTCACTCTCGCGCCGTGCGGTGGTGTGGTTTATTCTTGCGTTGTTTGTTGTCGGTGGCGTGTGGTCGTTCGTTAGGATGGGTAAGAAGGAGGATTCGACCTTCGTGCTGAAGAGTGCCGTTGTAACTTGCGACTATGCCGGTGCTACACCCTTCGAGGTAGAGCAGCTTATATCGGAACCTATTTCTCGCGAGTTGCAGTCTATGCGTCGAATAAAGAAGGTTACCTCGGAGTCCTACTATGGCCATTCACGTATTGTGGTCGAGTTGGAGCCTTCGGTACGTGCCGATGAGATACCGCAACTATGGGACGAAATGCGCCGTAAGGTGGTTAATATATCGTCGCAACTACCCTCGCAGGCGGGTCCTATTCGGGTAAACGACGATTTTAGCGATGTCTATGGGTTGTATTACGCCTTGGTAGCTGACGACGGCTTTGGGTGGGATGAGATACGCGAGTGGGCACAACGCATCAAAACAGAGGTGGTAACCATCGATGGCGTGCAGAAGGTCGCACTGCAGGGTGAGCAACAGCCTGTGGTGAATGTATATATCACAAAATCTACGATGGCCAATTTCTCCATTACCCCCGAGATGATAGCCTCGATGATTTCGCAGCAAAACAACATAGTCGATACGGGCGAGATGACAACCTCCGAAGTGCGTGTGCGCATCCTTGAGCCTGGAGCATACGCTTCGATTGAGGATATTGCCAACCAACTGCTCATCGCTCCCAATGGTCGTCAGTTCTGCCTGAGCGATGTGGCTCGCATTGAGGAGGATTACACTTCACCGCCCGATGTGTTACTTAAAGTCGATGGTCGTCGTGCTGTGGCCATAGGTGTATCGTCGGATGGCGATGCCGATGTGGTACGTCTGGGTGCTGATGTGGAGCGTGTACTGCATAATTTCAGGAGCCAGATGCCCATCGGAATGGAGATTGTATCACTCTATCCCGAGAATGAGATTGCACGCGAAGCCAACCTCTCGTTTATGCTCAATTTGCTCAGTTCGGTAGCTATCGTAGTGCTTGTGGTTATGCTCTCGATGGGGTTGCGTAGTGGCTCGATAATAGGTCTGTCGCTCATCTTTACCATTGGCGGCACGATGGTGTGCATGTATATGTTGGGCGAGGGAATCAACCGCACCTCACTAGCAGGGTTTATCATTGCTATGGGTATGCTGGTTGATAATGCCATAGTTGTTACCGACAACGCTTTGCGTGCTATGGCGCGTGGTGTGCCTCGACGTGAAGCCCTTATTGGTGGTGCCGACACACCAAAGTGGGGATTGTTGGCGGCTACACTTATAGCCGTTTTCTCGTTTCTGCCACTCTATCTTGCTCCATCGTCTGTGGCTGAGATAGTAAAACCCCTGTTCGTTGTTGTGACTCTGTCGTTACTGCTGAGTTGGGTGCTTGCTCTTACCCAAGTGCCTATGTTGGGGGTCGATATGTTGCAAGAAAAAGATGCTCAGCGAGGTGTTGGCAGCTATGAGTGGTTCGAGCGTCTACTTGCCAAAATGTTGCACCACCGCTGGGCAGTTGTGGGGTGTGCCGTAGCACTATTTGTCGGGGCGGTGTGGGTGATGAGCGTAATGCCGCAAAACTTCTTCCCGCAGCTTGATAAACCCTATTTCCGTGCCGATGTGATTCTGCCCGAGGGCTACGATATTGGCGTCACACAACAACACCTCGACTCGATGAGCTTATGGCTCAACGAGCAGACGGAAGTGGTGAGGGTATCTACTACGGCTGGTGCCACGCCATTGCGTTATTACATTGCAGGCGGAAGCGTGGCGAATCGCCCTAACTTCGGAAATATATTGGTTGAGCTCGATTCTCCACATTCTACAGAGCGCGTCAAACAACGCTTCGACGAGTATGTGGCCTCTACGTATCCCGATGTGTGGCTCCGCTCGTCGCTCTTCAAACTATCGCCCGTGCCCGATGCTACTATCGAGATAGGATTCGTAGGTGATGACGTTGATACTCTGTTGCGACTTACTTCGCAGGTCGAGCGCATTATGCTCGCGCAGAGTGGTGCAGTGAACGTACGCAATAGTTGGGGTAATCGCATTGCTACCTGGTTGCCTGTATATTCGCAGATTAAGGGCCAACGCATAGGTGTAAGCCGTAGTCGTATGGCTCAGTGGATTACGCTCGCAACCGAGGGTTACCGCTTGGGCGAGTACCGACGTGGCGATGAGTTTATGCCTATATTGCTCAAGGATGAGGATATCGACGACTATAATTTGGGCAACTTGCAGTCGATGCCCATTTTTTCGCAGAGTGGGCGGGTGTACTCCATCGAGCAGGCAAGTTCGCGTTTCGACTTTGAGTATCGCACTGGTGTGGTAAAGCAGTATAATCGTGAACGGGTGATGAAGGCGCAGTGCGACCCCGCCGAAGGGGTTAATACCCGACAGCTACTGCAGTCTATCATGCGTCAGGTTGAGGCTGAGGTAACTCTTCCCGAAGGCTATACGCTCAAAATCTTTGGTGAGCAGGAGTCGCAGGATGAGTCGAATCGTGCTTTGGGGCACTATCTGCCATTGGCCCTGGTGCTGATTTTTGTCACTTTGCTTATTCTGTTTAATAACTATCGCGATCCGATTATTATCCTGCTGATGACTCCGCTTATCTTCATAGGCGTGGTGTTGGGGTTGCTTGTAACTCACAACGAGTTTGATTTTTTCTCCTTGCTTGGACTGCTTGGCCTGGTGGGTATGAATATCAAGAATGCCGTCATTCTGCTTGCATCAATTCGCGAACGCCTGCAGGTTGGCGAGCAACCGTGCGATGCCATCGTAAATGCCGCATCAACCCGCCTTGTGCCTGTGGTGCTCGCTTCTATTACCACCATCTTGGCGCTCATCCCGCTACTCTTTGATTCGCTCTTTGCGTCGATGGCGGCCACCATTATGGGTGGTCTGCTGGTGGCTACTCTGCTCACAATGGTTGTGTTGCCGGCACTCTATGCAATCTTCTATCGAATAAAACCTGAAAATTATGCTTAAACTACCTCTTTTTCTCTTTGCCCTGCTTCTTTCTGTGGTCTCGTTTGCACAATCGACGCTTTCGCTTGGGGCATATCGCGATAGTGTCTATATGAATAGCATTGAACTGCTCGATGCCTCCATCGAGATTGATAGAGCCTCGGTTCGCGAGCGACTCACGCAAATCGATTTCCTGCCTTCGCTCTCGGCTTCGAGTTCCTTTACTACCGATTTCCGCCGTTCGGGTGGTGCCGACCTGTGGAGCTTTACACTCCAGCCTCGTATCGAGCAGGTGTTGTATGCTGGTGGCGGAGTCAGAGCCTCGCATCGACGTGCCGTGGTGCAGAGTGAGGCAGCAGTGGAGGATGAGCGTATGGCGCGTCTGGATGTGCGTTATGCGGCTGATCGTGCTTATTACACCCTCTCGGCAATGCAGCTATATCGTGCGGCAACCATGGAGTATGTGTCTATTATACGCTCGTTGTATCGTATTGTTGAGGAGCGTTTTCGCGAGGGATATGTTGCCAAGGGTGATTTGCTGCAGGTTGAGACTCGACTCAGCGAGGCCGAATACTCGTTGCTTGAAATCGACAATAACTACTCGGTCGCTCTGCACCGTTTCAACAATCTGCGTGGTAAATTGCAGTCCTTGGAGGTCACTCTGTCAAACTCCATTGTCGACTCCATTCCATTGCCACGTCGTGTGAGTATAAACGAGATGCTGGCTCGTCGACCCGATATGCGATCGGCAGAACTTGCCATTGCCTCGGCCGAACAGGGTGTGAAGGTGGCTACAGCACAATATAATCCTCGTCTCACAGCCGCAGTGAGTGGAGCGTGGCAGACCCACTCGCCAAATTTAGGCGGCTCGACCTATGTCGATGGAGCGCTGGTGTTGGGATTAAGCGTGCCTATATTTCATTGGGGTGAGCGACGCGCCTCGATGGCTATTGCTTGGGATGATGTGCGTCGAGCCGAAAATGGGGTGGTGCAACTTAGACGCGATGCTGCGCAGCAGGAGGCCGATGGGTGGAGTGCTATGCAGAGCAGTTACTCACAGATGCGTTCGTCGTTGCATAACTTGGAGATTGCCAGCGAAAACCTCTCGATTAGCACCTACTCCTACCGTGAGGGTCAAGCTACGGTGCTCGATGTGTTGCAGGCACAGATAAGTTGGATCCAACTCTACACTAATGCAATCACTGCCCGTTTTAATTATGCCGTTGCTGTGTCGGAGTATTGGCGAGTAACGGCACAGGAATAATGAATAGACTTTATGACGAGTCTGCTTTGTAGTTTTACTCGCCTAAAATTTTCATTTTCGCCAAGCAAATGGAGTTTGTTTAGCAGGCCTAAAGGTAGATTTTGTTTGTAGCTTCTACCAAATTAAAAGGGTGCTAACCCAAAGGTTAGACACCCTCTTTGTTTTTTACACCTTCACAGTTTCGTTGCTTACGATGTAGATTTCGTGCGAGACGGGTGCGGCACATTTAAGCAGTGCGATGAGTCCACACTGGCGATCCTGCGCATCGTTGATGGCGTCGCTCACGGCACGCTGGTCGCTAATCGTGCGACACTCAACGTTATAAGCAACGCTGAAACCCAAGAAACGGCTCTCGGCCTGCAATTTGGGGGTGTCGAGTGTGCCCTCGATGCATATCTCCAATCGCTTGGGAGAGATGTGCTCCTTGCCAAGAATGCCCATTACGGTATGGCCCGCGCACTGTGCCGTAGCACACAAGAGCAGAGCTTTGGGATTTAGTTCATCTAGTTTGCAACCGCTCGGCAGGCGAAATTTGCCGTTGCGCAATTCTACTGTTACTTTTTGTTTGTTGTTCATAATTACTTGTTTTGTTCGATATTTGTTCCCCTGCGTCACAATGTTGGCTCAATACAGCGGAACGGGATAATAATCGAGTGACAATAATCGTTCCTATGTTAGATTATTTGTCCGAAAATAGTTACCTTTGTGCATTACAAACATTGATATTTTATGCGTAGAAAAATATGTATATTAATGATGCTCGTGCTGGGGACTGTAGCTCAGTTGCAGGCTCAAAACACCGAGCGTGCGAGTGTGGATGTCGCCATCGAACGAGCTGTGTCGTTGTATGACTTCGGCCATTGGATCGAGGCCCGCACCGAACTGCTTGCCGTGCGCAGCCGTCTGTCGAGTGTGCGCGAGCGTGGGCTCATCGAGCAGATTGACTACTATCTGGCTATGTGCGACGTGGAACTCAAGATGCAGGATGCTGATGCACGCCTTAAGCGTTTTCTATCGGATTACCACTCGTCGTCCTATAAGAACAATGTGCAGTATAATCTAGGTGCCTACTACTCGATGGAGGATGATATGACACTTGCCAAGGAGGAGCTCTCGAAGGTGAATTACAAATATCTCTCACCCCAGCAGCGTGACCGCTATGATTTGCGTATGGGTTATATGGCTTTTATGGAGGAGCGATACGATGATGCCAAGTTGTACTTTTCGCGCATCACCGAGGGTAGCGACTACGCCGACCACGCAACCTACTACACATCGTACATTGCCTATGCCGATGGCAACTACGACGCCTCACGTCAGGGTTTTCAGAAGTTGTTGCAGAGTCCCGTTTATCGCGACCTTATGCCCTTCTATCTGATGCAGATTGATTTTAAGGAGAATGACTATCGTGCCGTAGTAGCGCAGGGTGATGCTCTTATCGAGCGTACTACCGCAGAGCAGGCACTGCAGATACGTCGTATTATGGCTGAGTCGTGGTTCCAATTGGATGATTATGCCGCAGCTGTTAAGTATATGAACGCCTACCGCTCGTCGGGTGGTGAGATGGGTCGTTTGGAGAACTACATAATGGGTTATTCGCAGTATCGCCAGACTCTCTACAATGAGGCATTGCCATTGCTGCGCCAGGCATGTGGTGCCGACGATATGCTTACGCAGAATGCATCATACCACTTGGCCGACTGTTACCTTAGGGCGGGCGACAAAACTAACGCTATGCACTCGTTTGCTATGGCGTCGAGTGCCGAGTACGACAAGGCTATTGCCGAGGATGCATTGTTCAACTATGGTAAGTTGCTCTACGAGCAGGGTGGTGGCCATTTCAACGAGGCTATCAATGTGCTCAACCGCTATATTACGCTCTACCCCTCGTCAGTTCGTCTGGCCGATGCACGTAAGTTGTTGGTTGCAGCGTACTATAACTCACATAACTACGCTGATGCCTATGTGGCAATCAAGAGTATGCCCAATCCCGATAACGATGCTCTGCTGGCGTTGCAGAAGATAGCCTACTTTAATGGTCTTGAGGCTTATAACGATGGTGAGTTGGTTGAGGCTGAGGCTTCGCTCACGGAGTCGCTGGCGGTGGGCTCGTCGAATGCAAAGTATAGTGCCTTGGCTTCGTTCTGGTTGGGCGAAATTGCCTACTCGAAGGGCGATACACGTTCGGCATTGCAGCGCTATCGTAACTTTGTGGCTCGTGCTCCACGCTCGGGGGGAGAGTATGCTATGGCACAGTACAATATGGGTTATTGCTACTTTAACGATGGCGATATGGCCTCTGCCCAGAAAGCCTTTGGTGAGTTCCTGTCGCTCTATGCAAAGAAGGATGCATATCGTGCCGATGCGCTGAATCGTATGGGCGATGTGTCGTACGCAACACGTAACTTTGCCGAGGCTGTTAAATACTACGACCTGGCCATAAGTATCGACGCTACGGAGCGTTACTACGCACAGTATCAGCGAGCCATTACGCTCGGTGTGCAGAACAAGAGCAAGGAGAAGATATCATCGCTGCAGAGTATCGTGCGTGCCGACAGAGGCGATTATGTCGATGCGGCAACCTATGAGCTGGGTCGTACATATATTGCCGACGAGCAGTATTCCAATGGTGTGAAGACGCTCGAGGAGTTTATTGCAGCCTATCCTTCGTCGCAGTACTATACACAGGCGTTGTCGGATTTGGGCTTGGCATATATGAACCTTGGTCAGCGCGACAAAGCATTGGAGTATTATGATAGGGTGGTTAAGGCTTCACCGCAGTCGGCGCAGTCGAAGAGCGCACTGCAGGGCATTCGCGATATCTATATGTCGCAGGGTAATGCCGATGGCTATTTCACTTATGCCGAGAGCGTAGGTCTGGAGAGTAACGTAAGTGCGATGACGCGCGATTCGCTCTCGTATGCAGCAGCGCAGAAACTCTATCTCGACAACATGACACAGGAGGCGGCTGTTAGCCTGCGTAACTACCTGAATAATTACCCCAAAGGCTACTATCGCAACGATGCGTTGTTCTTCATCAGCGACTGCTATGTGCGTGATGGTCGCGATGAGGAGGCTATTGCAACCCTTTCGGAACTTGCCGAGCAGGGTCATACACAATACTCGGAGCGCGTGTTGGAGCGTCTGGCAACGATGTGCTACGAGCGTGAGCGTTTCGAGCAGGCTGCCAAGGCCTACCGCTCACTCTATGATGAGGTGTCAGCCACATCGGCTAAGACCAATGCCGCATCGGGCTACATAGCATCTACACTCAAGTTTGGCGACGACGTTACGCTGGTGGCTATGGCAAACGATGTTGAGGGTATGAGTAACGTGACCGACGTTGCACGTCGTAAGGCACGCCACGCCAAGGCGGGTGTTTTGATGCGCGAGGGCAAGAAACAGGAGGCGCTTGAGGTATATGAGCAACTCTCTGCTGAGGTGAAGAGTGCCGAGGGTGCCGAGGCTCGTTTCCGTCTGATTGAGGCTGAGTATGAGGCCAAGCGCTACGATAGTGCCGAGCAGATGGTATATGCATTCTCTGATAGCAAGACACCGCAGAACTACTGGTTGGCCAAGGCGTTTATCTTGCTTGGTGACATATATATGAGCCGTGGCGATTCGTTCCAGGCTCGTGCTACATACCAGAGTGTAGTCGATGGCTATGCACCTGCCGACGACGGCATCGTGGATGAGGCTAAGGGTAAAATTGCTAAAATGGAGTAGAAGATGAAGAGATTTTTATATACAATAGTTGTGTTGCTCTTGCTTGTGCCTGCCTCTGTGCTGGCGCAGGTTGAGAAACAGGTGGTCGTTGAGAAGGAGTATATTCCCACCGTTGGATCGGCGCAGAAACTCTCGATAGTGCCTGATATGACCGATACGGTGATGATGCGCCCCGATGTGGACTACACTATCTCGCCTCGTTCGTTCGAGACCTCGCTTATGACCGAGAATTTCCGCCCTGCGACAATCTCTTATTGGGATTATCAGCGTTCACGTCCCCTCTATGCACGAGCTGCAGCGGGTGTGCCTTTGGCAAGCGAGGCTGATGTATATATCGCTACACATAATAAGGATCGTGGCTACGCTATGGCCTACTTGAACCATTGGGGTGACTATCGCTCGCGTTATAATATTGCCGGCGAGAAGGTCTCAAGCAATACTACCGAGATGAACAACCGAATCGGAGGCCGTGCAGGCCTATTCCTCGGTCCACGCATCCTTGAGATTGATATCGCGGGCGACCATCGTTTGCGTCACCGCTATCCTATGGGTGGCGATAAGATTGCGTTTGGTCGTGGTGCAGGCAAGATTCGTTTTGGCGACGATTTCACCGATTTAAGCCGTTGGAATTTCAATGTCGAGGTGGGTGGAGCTCAATTTGTCAATGGCGTGGGCGAAGGCTTCAACGAGTCAAATCTTGTGGGAAAAATCTCGCTCGGCAAGCAGATTGCGGGCCGTCACCTTTTGCGTATTGATGCCGGTTACGATGGTGCTTTCGGTGGTAAGATATTGGAAGGTTATAAGAATAACATATTCTCTGCGGGCGCACGCTATGGCTTCGAGTCGGAGCGTTTTGAGATAGTGCTGGGTGCCGATTACTACTACGATAAGGTGGCTGAGTCGACCAATGCCCCTCACCATATCTTCCCCTACCTAAAACTTGGTTGGAAGAACTCTTCTGAGGGTTTTGTGCCTTTTGTTGAGGTCGATGGAGAGCTTAGTCGCAACGATTATGCGTCGCTTATCTACGCAAATCCCTATTTGTTGTCTAATGATGCTCTTGCCCAGGGTATTGCCGCACAGCCTAATGAAACATCGTATAACGGTAGAGTAGGTTTTGGCGGTAATCTTGGTGGTGGATTGTTTGCATACAATCTTTCGGCTGAGTTGTCACTGGCCGACAATCACCTCTATTGGTATAGCGTAGGCGCTGATTACTTTGTTGCAGATGCATACCAACACACTCTGCATTTGGATGGAAACGTATTGTTGCGTCCTTCTGGTAAGTTCGAGGCTGAGGTGCGAGCAGGTGTGTATGTATGGGAAAATTACGATGACTTCTATAGTAACCGCCCCAATTTCAATGTGGGTGCGTCGTTGCGTTTCCTATCACGCCGATTTAAGGCAGTAGCAGATATCAACTATGCGAGCGCTATTAAGTGGATGACTCTCGATGGAGAGGTTGATGGCGAGCCTCTGTTTGGCTATACACAGACAAATGATACGTTGACACTTGGCGTTGAGGTAGAGTGGCGCATAAACGATAGGTGGGCCGTATATGCCCAGGGCCACAACCTGACCGGTAGCAAGGTGTATGAGTGGTTGCATTACTATCGTTCGACTCCCGAAGGGATGCTGGGCGTAAAGTTTACCCTATAAATTATCTAACAAGGCTCTTTTGGCATCTGGCTTTTCCTCGGAATGCTCATTTTCTTTCAAGTAAACTCCGCTTTCTCGGACTGCGACCAGCTTCAAAATAGCTCTTGCTATATAATTTACTACCACTTTAAGATTCAGATAAAAAAGGCTGCTAACCCGAAAGTTAGCAGCCTTTTTATTTTGCTGTAGAGCCGATTACTTGCAAGCGATCTTCTCAACGCGAGCAATGTGACGACCACCCTCGAAATCGGTCGAGAGGAACTTCTCAACGATAGCCATTGCCTCGTCGTTAGAGATGAAACGAGCGGGCAGGACCACTACGTTGGCGTTGTTGTGTTGGCGGATAAGACCTGCTACCTCGGTGTTCCAGCACAGACCTGCACGGATACCCTGGTGCTTGTTCAGTGTCATAGCCATACCCTCACCCGAGCCGCAAAGGCCGATGCCCTGCTCCATCTCGCCTGCCTCGATAGCCGAAGCCAAAGCGTGACCGAAATCTGGGTAGTCGATGCTCTCCTCAGAGTGGCAACCGAAATCTACCACCTCGTAACCCTTGGTTGAGAGATAACCCACCAAAAACTCTTTCATCTGATAGCCTGCGTGGTCGCAAGCGAAACCTAATTTCTTCATATCTATTTAGTGTATTAAATTTACTCCTGTTTTGCTGCACGTTTGCGGTCAACCTCATTGAGGAGGATCTTACGCAATCGCATCGATTTGGGTGTAACCTCCACATACTCGTCAGCCTTGATGTACTCCAGCGCCTCTTCCAGCGAGAATACCTTGGGAGGTACGATTACAGCCTTGTCGTCGGCACCCGACGCACGCATATTTGTCAGCTGCTTGGCCTTTGTTACGTTAATTGTTATATCGCCCTGGCGTGTGCTCTCGCCTACAACCTGACCGCAGTAAACCTCATCCATCGGGGCGATGAAGAAGCGACCCCTATCCTGCAACTTGTCGATAGAGTAGGCGTATGCAGTACCCGTCTCCGATGCGATGAGTGAGCCGTTGGTACGCATCTCAATCTCACCCATCCAGGGCTCAAAGTCCTTCAGACGGTGTGTCATAATAGCCTCACCAGCTGTTGCGGTAAGCATATTTGAACGAAGGCCGATGATACCACGCGAGGGAACATTAAACTCTAAGCGCGTGCGCTCGCCATCCGACTCCATATTAGTAAGCATACCCTTGCGCTTTGTTACCATCTCGATAACTGTTCCTGCGCACTCGTCGGGGCAATCGACGGTCATCTCCTCCACAGGCTCGCACTTCACGCCATCAATCTCCTTGATGATAACTTTAGGCTGACCTACCTGCAACTCGTAGCCCTCACGACGCATAGTCTCGACCAATACCGAGAGGTGCAACACGCCACGACCATATACGATGAACGAATCGGCATTCTGTCCTGGCTCAACACGCAGGGCGAGGTTACGCTCCAGCTCGCGGTCGAGGCGATCCTTCAGGTGGCGCGAGGTAACGAACTTACCATCACGACCAAAGAAGGGTGAGTTATTGATTGTAAAGAGCATCGACATTGTAGGCTCGTCAATGGCAATAGGGGGCAGGGGCTCGGGATTCTCAAAGTCGCAGATCGTATCGCCAATCTCGAAACCCTCGATACCTACGATGGCGCAAATCTCGCCACACTCCACCTTCTCGACCTTCGCCTTGCCAAGTCCGTCGAATACCATCAACTCCTTAATCTTGGTCTTGATCTTTGTCTCTCCGTCGCGCTTTGCAAGTGTTACGTTCTGTCCAGCGTGCAACTCGCCACGTGTGAGCTTACCCACTGCAATACGACCAACATAGGGCGAGTACTCGAGTGAAGTAACCAACATCTGCGGTGTACCCTCCACAACCTCGGGCTCGGGAATCTCGTCGATAATAGCGTCAAGCAAAGGTGCGATAGAGTCCGTAGGCTCGTTCCATACGTGTGACATCCAGCCCTGCTTTGCTGAGCCATAGATAGTCTTGTAGTCGAGCTGCTCCTCTGTTGCGTCGAGCGAGAACATCAGGTCGAACACCTGCTCATTCACCACCTC
>JAZQSN010000013.1:0-56019 GCA_045630065.1 Alistipes sp. | reverse complement strand
TGGACGAGATTCTGCCCGAGGCTTTCGCTATTATGAAGGATACGGCTCGTCGTTTCACGCAGAACGACACCGTTGTGGTTACAGCCAACGACTTCGACCGCAACTTGGCAGCGCACAAGCATTTTGTAACCATCGAGGACGATAAGGCTATCTACGCCACACACTGGACTGCAGGTGGTAACGACCTTAAGTGGGAGATGATTCACTACGACGTACAGCTCTTTGGTGGTGTTGTTCTGCACAAGGGTAAGATTGCCGAAATGGCTACCGGTGAGGGTAAGACATTGGTTGCTACACTCCCCGTATTCCTCAACGCTTTGGCTCGCAAGGGTGTGCACGTAGTAACTGTTAACGACTACCTGGCACGTCGTGACTCGGAGTGGATGGGTCCTATGTATGAGTTCCACGGTCTGTCAGTAGATTGCATCGACAAGCACCAGCCCAACTCGGAGGCTCGCCGCAAGGCATACCTCGCCGATATTACCTTCGGAACCAACAACGAGTACGGCTTCGACTACCTGCGTGACAATATGGCATCTTCGCCCAAGGATTTGGTTCAGCGCAAGCACCACTACGCAATTGTCGATGAGGTCGACTCAGTATTGATTGACGATGCTCGTACTCCGCTCATCATCTCTGGTCCTGTACCTAAGGGCGACGACCAGATGTTTGAGAACTATCGTCCCGCTATCGAGCACCTCTACAATATCCAGAAGAATATGGTTACAGGCCTTGTAGCCGAGTCACGTCGTCTCTTTGCCGAGGGCAAGGTTGACGAGGGTGGCGTATTGCTCTATCGTGCACACAAGGGTCTGCCCAAATATAAGCCTATCATCAAGTTCCTATCGGAGCCCGGTATCAAGGTGCAGTTCCAAAAGATTGAGAACATCTTTATGCAGGACAACAACCGTCGTATGCCCGAGATTACCGACGAGCTCTACTTCGTAATCGACGAGAAGCTTCACTCGGTTGAGCTTACCGACAAGGGTCACGAGGTGTTGTCGAAGTACTTCAACGAGGATAAGTTCTTCGTTCTGCCTGATATCGGTACAGAGATTGCCGAACTCGAGAAGGGGGAGCTCACAATCGAGGAGAAGGCACAGCGCAAGGATCAGATTATCAACGACTACTCTATAAAGTCGGAGCGTGTTCACACCGTGAACCAGCTCTTGAAGGCATACTCTATGTTCGAGAAGGATGTTGAGTATGTGGTGATGGACAACAAGGTTAAGATCGTTGACGAGCAGACAGGCCGTATCTTGGATGGCCGCCGCTACTCTGATGGTCTGCACCAGGCCATCGAGGCCAAGGAGCGCGTAAAGGTTGAGGCTGCTACGCAGACCTTCGCTACCATCACATTGCAGAACTACTTCCGTATGTACCACAAGTTGGCAGGTATGACAGGTACTGCCGAGACCGAGGCATCGGAGTTCTGGAACATCTACAAGCTCGACGTAGTGGTTATCCCCACCAACCGTCCTATCTTGCGCGACGACCGCGAGGATTTGATCTACAAGACCAAGCGCGAGAAGTACAACGCCGTAATCGAGGAGATTGTTCGTTTGGTTAACGAAAATCGCCCCGTATTGGTTGGTACTACATCAGTCGAAATTTCGGAGCTTTTGAGCCGTATGCTTAAGTTGCGTGGCATCAAACATAATGTCCTCAACGCCAAACAGCACCAGTTGGAGGCACAGATCGTTGCCGAAGCTGGTCGTGTAGGTCAGGTAACCATCGCTACCAATATGGCAGGTCGTGGTACCGACATTAAGCTCTCGCCCGAGGCTAAGGCCGCAGGCGGTTTGGCTATCATTGGTACCGAGCGCCACGAGAGCCGTCGTGTTGATCGTCAGTTGCGTGGTCGTTCAGGACGTCAGGGTGATCCCGGTTCTTCACAGTTCTTCGTATCGTTGGAGGACGATTTGATGCGTCTGTTTGGTTCGGAGCGTATCGCTTCGATGATGGACAAGATGGGTCTTCAGGAGGGTGAGGTTATTCAGGCCTCAATGATGACCAAAGCTATCGAACGTGCACAGAAGAAGGTCGAGGAGAACAACTTCGGTATCCGTAAGCGTCTGTTGGAGTACGATGATGTGATGAATTCACAGCGTGAGGTTATCTACACACGTCGTCGTCACGCACTCTATGGTGAGCAGATCGAGATCGACCTCAACAACATTATGTGCGACTTCGCCGAGAGCTTTATGGAGTCACACGAGGGTATGGACTATGAGTCATTCTCATTCGAGCTTATCCGCGAGGTGGCACTGCAACCCTCATTCACCGAGGAGCAGTACAACTCAGCTAAGCCCCGCGAGATTGTAGGCTGGATTGTAGAGGACTTGCACAAGCTCTTCGCCCGTCGCCAGAAGGCTGTTGCCGACACCGTTCGCAATACAATGGAAACCATCTACAAGGAGAATGAGTTGATGATGGATCGCGTAATGCACTTCCCCATTACCGATGGTCACCTCGGATTCCACGTTCCCGTATCGTTGGAGCGTTGCAAGGCTTCTGACGGTATGGATATCTACAAGGTATTCGCTAAGATTGTACTCTTCACCACCATTGACGACGCTTGGCGTGAGCACCTGCGCGAGATGGACGAGTTGCGCCACAGCGTACAGAATGCACAGTATGAGCAGAAAGATCCGCTCTTGATCTATAAGTTGGAGTCATACAACCTCTTCTCGAAGATGTTGCAGAAGGTTAACCGCGAGGCATTGAGCACGCTCGACAAGGCGTATATCCCCGTGCGCGAGAACAACCCCGAGGCAATGCAACAGCAGCGTCAGCAGAAGGCTAAGGTTGATGTAAACAAACTGCAGGCATCGCGTATGGCGGCAGCTGCGGCTGCAGGTCAGGCCGAGAAGTCGAAGCCCGCACCCATCAAGGTTGAGAAGAAGGTTGGCCGTAACGACCCCTGCCCCTGCGGTAGCGGTAAGAAGTACAAGCACTGCCACGGCAAATAACAAACAGCGAGAAGTAAACATTTCGTAAAAACCTACCACTATGGGATACGAAGAGGATAAACAACATCAACTCGATATGCGTTACCTGCGTATGGCGCGCGTGTGGGCCGAGAACTCATACTGCGTACGACGCCAGGTAGGAGCCCTGATCGTGAAGGATAAGATGATTATCTCGGACGGCTACAACGGCACACCCTCGGGCTTCGAGAATATCTGCGAGGACGAGGTAACGGGCAAGACCAAGCCCTACGTTCTGCACGCCGAGGCCAATGCCATCACTAAGGTAGCCAAGAGCGCCAACAACTGCGACGGCTCTACCTTATATATTACGGCTGCGCCCTGCATTGAGTGCTCCAAGCTGATTATTCAGGCAGGTATCAAGCGTGTGGTATATTGCGATGACTATCGTTCGGAGGATGGACTCAATCTCCTACGAAGAGTAGGTATCGAGTGTGTGAAATGCGAAATAGAGTAATAACAAAGGCTACCCGTTGGGTAGCCTTTTTAATGAGAATAAAATGAGAAGTTAGTTGTTGTTACGTATTCCCGAGTAGTGGATATGCATCAACTTCCAACCATCCTTCTCCTTTCGGAAGATTTGTGTCTCTCTTCCCCGCGATGTTCGCTCAGAGCCATCCCTACCCACAGAGTCGAATGTCCAGGTGAACTCTGCCCATGCCGACTTACCTTCGATTACAATGATTAACTCATCTTTACGCAGGTTACGCTTTGCAAAACCATTCTTGAAACTCATCACAAGTTTGTCACGCACCTGCTCATAACCCGAAAAGCGACCCTGCGGACCGATAAACGAGGCTCGCTCATCGTGCGACCAAATCTCACCTACCAACTCCAAATCACCATCGTTGATAGTCTTGATATAGGCATCCACAATTGCCTCCACAGCCTTGCGCTCTGACTCTGAACCACCACGAGCAAATGTCGCCGATGATACAGCAAACAACGCTACAAACGTTACAAATAAAATCTTTTTCATATCTCGTTTTCTAAAAATTTATGAACAAAGATAGCGTGTATCAACGCCAAAAACAAGATGGCACCAAAATGTAAGAAAGTTACATATTGGTAACGATTACACTATATCAGCACCTTATCGATAAAAAAAATCTGCCCGAATTTTCGGACAGATTCTATTCATGCCTTTATTATAATTAGAACGGCAGATCGTCGGGATCATCCTGCGGTGCAGGGATTGACTGCGACTGCACGGGCTGAGCTGCAGGCTGGGCATACTGAGGTTGAGCATAACCAGTCTGTGGCTGAGAGTATCCTCCAGTCTGCGCTGAAGACTGTCCTCCCTGAGGGTTATCCTGACGACGACCGAGGAGTTTCATATCATCGGCCATAATCTCAGTTGTATATCGTTTGATGTTATCCTTGTCGGTCCACTCGCGAGTACGCAAACGGCCCTCGATATATATCTGACTACCCTTGCGCACAAAGCGGTCTACCACATCGGCCAGATTACGCCACAAGGTGATTGTATGCCACTCGGTATGCTCCGTAGACTCGTTGGTCTGACGATTGTAGATGCGCTCCGTAGTAGCCAAACGCACGCGGGCAACCTTCACGCCCGACTCGGTGGTACGCACCTCGGGATCAACGCCCACATTTCCTATCAAAGTAACTTTATTTACCATATCTCTTTCAGTATTTATCCAATTTTATCCTCCGCCCGACAAGACTATGCTTCCAAATGCACCTTGCCCTCCAAATCCTTTTTCAGCGTGCCAAGGAAATCATCATCAGAGCCCTCCAGGAACTCCACCTTTAGTGGCTGATAGAACAATCGCTCGCGCATAATATCGGGCACTCGACGACTGCGACGCAACTTAACTGCATCCTTTTCGGTGGTAAGCAACATTGCCTGCGGATACTTCTCCAAAAGAGCTACGATGCGCTCGATATCGGGCACCGAGTAGACGTGATGGTCGGGGAAGTTGAGCTTCGCCTTGACATCGTAGCGCTTACGCACATCCGACACAAATGCCTTGGGATTACCAATTCCCGACATCACAACAACCTGTCCACCAGGCACAAGTGTATTATGAGTAGGGAACAAGGCCACAGCCTCGGTCGGAACCACACGGGTGAAATATACCTGCTGATAAGCAATCTTATGTAACTCCTTGCGCCACATACGTTGGGCCAGAGGCTGCATATCGACAGGACACTTGGTTACGATGAAATAGTGCGCTCTATCCAATGACGAAACCTTGTCGCGCAATGTACCGGCTGGCAGGAAGTCATCCTCGTAGAAGGGACGGGTAGAGTCGACAATGACAACATTGATTTTCGGGTCAACATAACGATGCTGGAAACCATCATCCATCACAATGAGGTTAATCTCGGGATGCTCGCGCATAATGCGTTCGATGGCCACAACACGTTTCTCGCACACAACAACCAGCGTCTCGGGGAACTTCAACTTAATCTGCAACGGCTCATCGCCCACATCGCGGTACGACGACTTGCTACTAACCTCGAGGTAACCCTTCGTACGACGGCCGTAGCCTCTGGATAGAAGTGCCACCTTATAGTGCTGTTGCATATATCCGACAATCATCTCAGCGGTAGGGGTTTTACCTGTACCGCCAACGGTAATATTACCTACACAGATGATGGGAATAGGGAATTTCTGGCTCTTTAACAAACGGCAATCAAACATCAAATGGCGAATCGTGATTGCCATTCGATACAGATAAGATAATAACTTCCTAAGGATAGCCATACAAGATTGCAGTTTGGTTAATATTACAAAGCAAAGTGGCAAAAATGCTCACAAAAATCTGTAATTTTGTCAAAGATAACCATTTATTCGCAACATTCCAACCCAATTTCCGTTTTTAAGCAAAAATCTATCGCTTTTAGCCCACAAACAGAGGACATTTGCAATATTTTTATTAAATTTGTGGTATTATGAAACAGTTTATATATTCAGTACTTACGCTTCTTATTTTTGCTACGTCGGCCTGCCGCAACGAGCGACTTGTCAGCGATGAAGCCATAGTCGAGGAGCCTCAACATACTATCCTATACGGAATTATAGCCGACAATTATCATACCGAATCGGGCACCATTGCCCAAGGAGAGACGCTGGGCAAGTTGCTGGGCCGTTATGGTGTAACGGCCGCCACGGTTGACCGCTTGGATAAGGCCTCGAAGGATATCTTCCCCTTGCGACAAATTCGTGCCGACCGCCCCTATACGGTATTTCTGGCGCAAGACTCTACGGCTACGGGACGTCTTGATTATTTCGTTTACGAGAAGGACCTTATCGAGTACGTAGTATTCGGTTTTCAGGGCGACTCGATAAGCATCACTACAGGACAAAAGGATGTGACCATACGTCGCCAAATGCGCTCCTCGGTAATTGAGTCATCGCTATGGGGCGCTATTATGCGCGACAGCCTGCCCTATGCATTGGCTGCCGAGCTTGAGGATATATACCAATGGACTGTTGACTTTTTCGGTATTCAGGAGGGTGATAACTTCACCGTTATATATGACGAGAAACTCATCGACACCACCCACGTCGGCATCGGCCGTGTGTGGGGTGCTAAGTTCAACCACGCAGGCAAGGAGGTCTATGCAATCCCCTTCCAGCAGGGCGACAAGGTACAGTATTGGGAGTACAACGGCGCATCGCTTCGCAAGCAACTACTCAAGGCGCCGCTTAAGTTCACCCGCATCAGTTCGCGCTTCTCTCGCTCACGTCTACATCCCGTACATAGAGTATACCGACCTCACCTTGGCGTAGATTATGCAGCACCCTCGGGTACTCCCGTATATGCTGTGGCCGATGGTGTGGTATCGTTCAAGGGCTGGAGCGGTGGCGGTGGTAACACACTCCGCATAAAGCACGCCGGCAATCTGGAGACAGGCTATCTGCACCTAAAGGGTTATGCAAAAGGCATCAACAAAGGCAGCCGTGTGCGACAGGGAGATTTGATTGGATATGTGGGTAGTACAGGCACCTCTACAGGTCCCCACCTCGACTATCGTATATGGAAGAATGGCGTGAACATCGACCCGCTAAAGGTTCCGCAGGAGCCTGCCGAGCCTATTACCGAACAGAATCGTACGGCATTTGAGGCCATCCGCGACCGTATCATAGCCGAGCTTAACGGCACGGCAACACCCGATATGATTGTCACCTCGCTTGAGCCCGGGACCAAAGCCGACAGCACTAAGGTGGCCACTGCAAAATAGCATAAAATGGATATTGACAAGAAGATAGAGCGTTTCATCGCCAAGCACCACGTACTCACACTCGCCACGGCAACACCCGACGGCGAGCCCTATTGCTGCAACTGTTTTTTCGCCTACGACAAGGCCTCGGCGGCATTTATCTTTACCACCGATGCAGCGACACATCACGGACAGATGATGCAGGCAAATTCGCGTGTAGCGGCATCTGTTGTGCTTGAGACTCGCACTGTGGGTAAGGTACAAGGTTTGCAAATTACGGGCAAGGCGTTGCCCGCTGTAGATGGCGATAAGATGACCTACATCAAGGCCTTCCCCTATGCGGCCGTAGCCGATTTGTCGCTGTGGCGATTGGAGGCCGACATGATGAAATTGACCGATAACACACTTGGCTTTGGCAAGAAACTGATATGGCGCAGAGAGGAGTAATCATCGTAGCAGGTGGCGCAGGCCGCAGAATGGGTGCATCGCTTCCCAAGCAGTTTATGATGCTTGGCAACGAGCCTATATTGGCACGTTCGATAAACCGCGTGCACGAGGCTCTGCCGGCAGCCGAGATTGTGGTGGTACTGCCCGAGGAGCATGTCGCTCTGTGGAAAAACATAGCAGCACGATTTGACGTAGCGCCCCACAAAATTGCACTCGGCGGACAGGAGCGATTTCACTCCGTACGCAACGGAATAGCCGCCCTAAACGAGGAGGTGCAGTATATAGCCATACACGATGCTGTGCGACCTTTGGCATCAAAGAAACTGATTATTAAGCTAATGCTCGAAGCCGAGGCCCACGCGGCCGTTATCCCCGTGGTGGCACCAGCCGACTCATACCGAGTGGTGGAGGGCGAGAACTCACAGATCATCGACCGCTCGACGCTCCGCATCGTGCAGACACCGCAGGTATTTAATGCCGAACTTCTGCGCCAAGCCTACGAGCAACCCTTCTCGTCGGCATACACCGACGACGCTTCGGTGGTGGAGGCCGCAGGACATAAGATTACGCTAATTGAGGGAGAACGCGAAAATATAAAGATAACAACGCCAGCAGATATGATAATTGCCGAGGCGATAATCAGAGCCGAATATGAAGAGTAGTTTCAACTACCATTTCAATCGTCGCACCATAACGATTACCATCCTCTCGCTACTGTTGTGTGCAGTGGGAGCGGCTCTGCTTTATATGCTTTACAAGGGCGGATTTTTCTCGGCATGGTTCGTATCGTTCGTAATGGCTGTGGCGGCTCTGATGATACTCTCCATTCCGCGACGTATCGTCTTGTTGGAGAATAAGTTGGAAATACAGTGTGTGTTCGACATCACCGAGATGGATATGCTCGAAATAGCCCGCATTCGCAAGGTCAGCAACCGACGTCTGCGCTGGACCATGTTGCTGTTTGGCAGTTCGGGATTTTGCGGTTACTATGGCAAATTCTTCGACCTTAAAGAGTTTGAGGTGGTGACCATATACGCTTCGGAGTGGGATAATTTTGTCGAGATTACCGACATCTACGACTCCCGCATATACGTCTCGTGCCGCGAGGCCGACGAGCTAATTGCCTCAGTACGACAAATACAAAATAGTGAAAGATAATGGTTGTGATTTTTACTGCCGACAAAGGCGCAATTCGTGAGATTGAGTACTCATTCTCGCAAACGACCTATGGCGAGATGCTTACTGCGTGGACCAAGGGCTGGCTCTGCTATGCTACATTTACGCAATACCTTACGCGTGAGGTAGTCCTCAACGAGCTGAAGTGTCTGTTCCCCAAGGCCACACTCAAATCGACCAATCGCGAGGAAGATATTACCGCTACGCGTCCCAAGCGCCTGCTTCTTGCGGGCACACCTCTTCGACTCGATGTGTGGCGTGCACTTCTCAAGACCGAGCGTGGCTCAACACTTTCGTACTCAGCGCTGGCATCGCTCATCGAGCGTCCCTCGTCGGTGCGTGCCGTAGCGACGGGTGTGGGTTGTAATCCTGTGAGTGTGGTTGTGCCCTGCCATCGTGTTGTTCCTGCACGTGGAGGCATTGGCAACTACCACTCGGGCGCTGATATCAAACACCGTCTGCTTGCCGACGAGGCCTAACCCAAAGCTACATCGAGCACCATCATAAGTGCAAATCCCAACGCCACTCCTATGGTAGCCACATTGGAGTGTCGTCCGCTTTGTGATTCGGGAATAAGCTCCTCAACCACCACATATATCATCGCACCTGCGGCAAAGGCCAGCAGGAAGGGCAACACGGGCTGTAGCCAATCAATCATGAGTATGGTTACCACACCCGCTATTGGCTCCACAATGCCCGAGCCTACGCCATAGCCAAAGGCCTTCCAGCGGCTATTTACGCTCTGCTTGATGGGCATCGAGACGATGGCTCCCTCGGGGAAATTCTGGATGGCAATACCAAGCGAAAGGGCCAGAGCACCTGCCATAGTAATGCCGGCACTCTCGGTCATAGCACCCGCAAGCACCACACCTACGGCCATACCCTCGGGGATGTTGTGCAACGTCACGGCCATAAACAACATCGCCGAACGGCCCAATCCCGACTTAACGCCCTCGGGCTCGTCGGAGTTAACGTGCAAGTGAGGCACCAGGGTATCGAACAGCAGCAACGAGAACATACCTCCCAGGAAACCCACCACGGCGGGCAACCACGCCACACCGCCACTCTCGGCGGCCATATCAATCGAGGGGATGAGCAACGACCACACCGAGGCGGCAATCATCACACCCGAGGCGAAGCCGAGCAGGAGTTTTTGCACCCACGACGAGAGCTGGTCGCGCAACAGAAAGACCATTGCGGCACCAAGCGTAGTACCCACGAAGGGCAAAAGTAGTCCGTATGCTATTGCGCTATACATCGTTATCGTAACTCCTCCAAATAATCAACAAATGCCGAGAAATCGGTGTGAGCATCGACAAAGGCGTCGTACGAGAACTCGTCGTCGCCCTCCTCGGGTACATCCGACACCATCTTAACCACCACAACGGGCAGGTCGAACATCTCAGCCGCCTGGCAGATGGCCGTAGCCTCCATATCGAACAGGCCCGACTTCAAGCCATACTGCTCCTTTACCGAGCGGATGATATCGCCATCAACAAACGAGTCGCCAGTCCACACCACTGCGTCGTCGTGACCAAGCAGGGGGTGCGGGTCGGTGAGCTCAGGCACGAAATCGCCAGGAATACGGCAATCGTAGTAACGTGCCACGCGTGGTGCCACGATATCGCCACGCTGACGTCCCAACGTAGAAGCCGCATAACCAACAACGGCTACACGGTCGTAAACGCCACGTCCCTGTGCAATGGTGAGCGCCGTACCTGCGGCCGAAAGGGCCTTGCCTACGCCCGTACGGGCAACTGTATATTGATGTTTCAGACCCTGGCGGTCGATAGCCACACACATATTGCGGTACTCACGCTCGGTGGGGGTAATAACCAAATATCTCATTACAAAGCGCAGTTATAGATTGACTCAATACCTGCCTCAGCAGCCTCCTCGCGAGTGTACAAACAACGCAGATACTGCGCCATAGCCTCGTTCGTTGTAGCCACAGCAAACAGACCGGGGTTACCGCACTGCACCTCGTTAAGACCTACGATATCGTCCTTCGACTTAAGCGGGAAAGCCTCCTTATAGGCACGAGCCAACGCCGCGCGAATCTGCTCGGCAGTTACATCGTTCATCGTAGAGAGGTAGAAGCCGGTCTTGCAACCCATCGGGCAGAACGACACGATGCTCTTGCCTATTACGGGGTCAAGACGCAAATAGTAAGCCATCATATGCTCGATGGTGTGCACCTCGCCCGAGCCGAGCGGAGCGTAGTCCATAGGTGCGCGGAAACGCATATCCCACGAATGTACGGCCAACTCGTCGTTGATTGTATATACTGAACGCAAATAGAGGCCCTCCTTGAGGGTCAAGTGATCGACATCGAATGACGATACAACAGATTTTTTACTCTCCATAATTATTTTGTTTTTATTGTTTATTCACAGGTGATTTACGATCAAAGAAGGGATTCTTTGACGACGAACTGAGCGGAATGGCAAATACCAAATCACACTCGGGCAATATACCCATACGCTTTGCAACCCATCCAGCCGAGAAGAGTACGCGCGAATCCAATCTGTAGTCGGCAATCTTCGAGCAGGCAGCACCTATGGCGATACCCACATCGATGGCATTCATCGCACAGGGCACATATTCGGGTTTAGCGCAGCAGGTGGCAAAGCCACAATAACCGCAATTGAGTGAGCACACCTCGGCCACATTGCTTGTACCGATGAGCAGCAATGCCTGCGACTGCAGGATATTGGCCGCATCACGCAAAAGGAACTTAAGTCCTGTTTCCTCGCTCACCTTGAGCATCATATTAGACAAACGCTCAACATCCTCATCGGTCAGCATAGCAATCTCCACCCAATCGCGACCTTTCGCCTTGGGAGCAGTACGGGCCGCCACCATCACAGCTTCGGCCAACATCTTGACCGTCTCAGCTCTCATATCACGTTCGTTGTAAATCATAGCAGACACTTTTTCTTGGGGATAAAATTACAATTTTTTATGCTTTTCGCAAAGTATTGGCCACATATTTATACGGCAAGCGCGCGAGCCGAGCCGTTGGCGTGTTTTTTGCTCACACCTCCATAAATGCAAAAACAATCAAGATGGACAAGATAACAATCTACCAATTCACCGACCCGATATGCGTGTGGTGCTGGGGCAACGAACCTACGATGAGAGCCATAGACTACCTCTACGGTAGCAAGATAGGCGTCGAATATGTGATGGGAGGACTGATCGAGGAGATAACCACACTCTACGAGCTGAAGGGGTCGACACGCGAAATCATCGACCAGGCAAACAGCCGTATAGCCGAGAATTGGGTAAAGGCCTCAGAACGTCATGGTATGCCCGTCAACACCCGCCACTTTGCCCTCTTCAGCGAACGCTATCCATCGAGTTTCCCGCAAAACATTGCCTATGAGGCGGCACGACTAATTGATCCCGAGGTGGCAAAACGCTTTCTGCGTTGCATACGCGAAGCGACCTTCATCGAGGCTCGCCGTACATCACAAATGGATGTGCTGGTAGAACTTGCCGTGGAGATAGGCCTTGAGGCTGCTCTGTTTATTGACGCCTACACATCGGGAGATGCACAAAGCAACTTTACCCAATCGCGTATGAAGTGCCGTCGCAACGGAATAACGGGATTTCCTTCATATGTAATAAAATGTGGCTCAACAAAAATCACACTTAACGGATACCAGAACCTGAGTACCTTCCACGCCATCATAGGGCGTTTGTCGGAGGGGCGAATCAAACCGCGACGCTTAGGGCCTTCGCAGGCTAACATAATTGATTTTATGCGCCGTTATCGAAGCGTATATCCTGTCGAAATCGAGGTGGCATTTGGTCTTGACAAGCCTCGTACTAACCTAATGATTAACGAATTGGAACGCAGTAACAAACTCTCAATCGAGAATGTTGGCAACGGCTGTCGGCTCACCCTTTGCGACAACGCCAAAACATCCCGCACGGGACGTCGGGGCAAGGTTTCAGCAACATCACAAGGCGATGCAACGAAGAACACAAACTCAAGTAACAGGCAGGCGTCGGATGTCGAAAAGATGCAGTAGGTTACATTTTGTTACGAATAATTATTACATAATTTTTCATATACATATGGCCGTATTGGCCCCTACAGCGCCATATTCATCCATAAAAAGTGTGTTTATTATGCAAGAAAATATGAATTTTTCTTGTTTTTAATAATTTTTACTATTACTTTTGTACCACAACCGCTAAACTATAGATGCTATGTTCAACAATTTGTATATTATCATTAACCTAATCCTCGTGGTCTTGTGCAGATAACGGGAGAAAGGTTGTATATATACAATATTGCGTTTTATATAGGCCTTTCTCAATATGAGAGAGGCTTTTTTTTAACCACGAAACTTTGGTAAAGATGAAACACCAGTTAAGAAGTGCAATCACCACCGTAGGTCGCCGTATGGCAGGCGCGAGAAGCCTGTGGCGTGCCAATGGTATGACAACCCAGCAGATGGGTATGCCCGTAATCGGAATTGCCAACTCATTCACTCAGATGGTACCGGGTCACGTGCACCTTCACAAGATAGGTCAGTATGTAAAACAGCTCATCGAGGAGCAGGGATGCTTTGCTGCCGAGTTCAACACCATCGCCATCGACGATGGTATAGCAATGGGACACGACGGTATGCTCTACTCACTCCCCTCGCGCGACATCATCGCCGACTCGGTAGAGTATATGGCCAACGCACACAAGGTAGATGCCTTGGTATGCATTAGCAACTGCGACAAGATTACACCAGGTATGCTGATGGCATCGATGCGCCTGAACATCCCCACCGTATTCGTATCGGGTGGTCCGATGGAGGCGGGTCAGTTCCGTGGACGTGGTGCCGACCTTATTGACGCTATGGTGCTGAGTGCTGATGAAAATTGCACCGATGAGGATGCTGCCGAGATTGAGGCTTGTGCTTGTCCTGGCTGTGGCTCTTGCTCGGGTATGTTCACAGCCAACTCGATGAACTGCCTCAACGAGGCTATCGGTCTGGCTCTGCCCGGCAACGGAACCATCGTCGCAACGCACGAAAATCGTAAGGCTCTCTTTGCTAAGGCTGCAAAACTCATTGTCGAGAACGCCAAGCGATACTACTTCGAGGGTGATGAGTCGGTTCTTCCTCGTTCTATCGCAACAAAATCGGCTTTTGAGAATGCTATGTCGCTCGACATCGCTATGGGTGGCTCAACAAATACCGTACTACATCTTTTGGCCGTTGCTTACGAGGCTGGCGTAGACTTTACGATGGCCGACATCGACCGCCTCTCACGCAAGATTCCCGTATTGTGCAAGGTGGCTCCCAACGGACACTACCACGTGCAGGATGTAAACCGCGCCGGTGGTATTATGGGTATTCTGGGCGAGCTGGCCAAGCAGGGACTGCTTGACACTACAGCAAAGCGCGTAGACTATCCATCGCTTAATGAGGCTCTGAACGAGTACTACTACGGCTCGGAGAACTTCTCTGACGATGCACGCAAGATATACCTCAGCGCACCCGCCAATCGCTATAGCCGTGAGATGGGTTCGCAGGCAACATACCACAAGGAGATGGACGCCGACCACGCCGAGGGTTGCATCCGCGACTTCGACCACGCCTACTTCCGCGACGGAGGCTTGGCAGTTCTTACAGGCAACATCGCACGCAAGGGTTGCATCGTGAAGACAGCCGGCGTAGCGCAGGAGTTGATGCAGTTCAGCGGCAAGGCAAAGGTATTCGAGTCGCAGGAGCAGGCCATGAATGGCATCTTGAATGGCTCGGTAGAGGCTGGCGACGTTGTCGTTATCCGCTACGAGGGCCCCAAAGGTGGTCCTGGTATGCAGGAGATGCTCTACCCCACCTCTTACCTCAAGTCGAAGCATCTGGACAAGGCGTGTGCATTGATTACCGACGGCCGTTTTTCGGGTGGCACGTCGGGACTTTCAATCGGTCACGTTTCGCCCGAGGCTGCATCGGGTGGCGAGATTGGCATTATCTGCGACGGCGATATGATTGACATCGACATCACTGCCCGCTCAATCAACCTCCGCATATCGGATGAGGAGCTGGCCGAGCGTATGGCCGCGTGGAAGGTTCGCAAACCCGTAAACCGCGACCGAGTAGTTCCCCAGTCACTCAGAGCATACTCGCTCCTGGTATCGTCAGCCGATCAGGGTGCTGTAAGAATCGTACCCGAAGAGTAACCTAATAACACACAACCCAAACAATTATGGCTTTTTCAGGTTTTTCAGATAC
This sequence comes from Alistipes sp., assembly GCA_045630065.1. Lineage (GTDB taxonomy): Bacteria > Bacteroidota > Bacteroidia > Bacteroidales > Rikenellaceae > Alistipes. Next base: position 40,967 of record JAZQSN010000013.1, on the reverse strand, counting down.
AACGACTCCACAACCTAAGAAGGAGTTGCCACGCATCTCAGGCTCTGAGGCTGTCATTCGTTCGTTCCTAGCCGAGGGTGTAGAGACCATATTCGGTTATCCGGGCGGTGCTATCATTCCCGTATATGATGCACTCTACGACTATCGCGACCAGATTAATCACGTTCTGGTACGCCACGAACAGTGTGCACTGCACGCGGCACAGGGTTATGCCCGCGCAACGGGTAAGACCGGAGTCTGCATCGTAACATCGGGTCCTGGCGCTACAAACACCGTGACAGGTTTGGCCGATGCTATGCTCGACTCTACACCCATCGTGCTCATCAGCGGTCAGGTGGCATCGACAACACTAGGCACCGACGCCTTCCAGGAGATTAACTTCATCGAGATTACCAACTCTGTTACCAAGTGGAACTGCCAGGTGAAGCGTGCCGAGGATATCCCCGAGGCAATTGCACGCGCGTTTTACATCGCATCGAGCGGTCGTCCTGGTCCCGTAGTGATTGATATCACCAAAGATGCACAGGTCGGCTTGATGGATTTCGAATACAAGCAGACGAAGTTTATCCGCAGTTATATCCCCCACCACGATATTGACAACGACCAGATTTTGGAGGCAGCCCGCCTTATCAACCTCTCGCGCAAGCCTATGGCGCTGATTGGTCAGGGTGTTATTCTGGGAGGTGCCGAGCAAGAGCTCAAGGAGTTTCTTGAAAAGAGTGGTATCCCTGCGGCCTCTACGCTACTAGGTCTGTCAGCTCTACCCTCCGACCATCCGCAGTATGTTGGTATGCTAGGTATGCACGGTAACTACGCCCCCAACTTCAAGAATCGCGACTGTGACCTGCTTATCGCCATCGGTATGCGTTTCGACGATCGTGTGACGGGAGATCCCTCGAAGTTTGGCATCAATGCCAAGATTATACATATGGAGATTGATCCGGCCGAGGTAAACAAACTTGTATATGCCGACGTGGCAGTGATGGGTGATGTTAAGCGCACCCTGCCCCTGCTCACCGAGAAGATAACCAAGTGCGACCACTCGGCTTGGCTGGATGAATTCCGCGTATGCTATAATATCGAGCGTGAGGATATCATCGAGCCCGCCATCGAGCGTCGCGGGCCACACCTGAGAATGGGTGAGGTGGTAGATGCCGTATCGCAGCAGTTTACCGATGCAATTCTTGTAACCGACGTAGGTCAGCAGCAGATGTTCGCATCGCGTTACTTCCGTTTCAAGCGTTCACGCAGTATCATCACCTCAGGCGGTCTGGGAACAATGGGCTTCGGTCTGCCTGCCGCTATCGGAGCAAAGATTGGTGCTCCCGAGCGAGATGTATGCCTGTTCGTTGGCGATGGTGGTCTGCAGATGACTTCGCAGGAGTTGGGTACGATATACCAATCGCAGGTGGGAGTTAAAATTGTGCTTATGAACAATGGGTTCCTTGGTATGGTACGCCAGTGGCAGGAGCTCTTCTACAACAAGCGCTACTCGTTCACCGAGTTGGTTAATCCCGACTTCGAGCTTTTGGCTAAGGCTAACCGCATCCCCTATCGTTGCGTTGAACGCCACGAAGAGTTGGACGAGGCCATTGCACAGATGCGAAAGACTGAGGGTGCATTCCTGCTTGATGTACGCGTACAGCGTGAGGAGAATGTATTCCCAATGGTACCAGCAGGCCAGCCCGTCGATAAAATCAGATTGGAGTAAGCATTAAGCCTAAATGAGAATGGAGAAAGAGTTTATCATAACCGTATTTTCGGAAAACAAGGTGGGTTTGTTGAGCCAGATTACAACGGTCTTCACCCATCGTAACGTCAATATCGAGTCGCTCACCGCATCGGAGTCAGCCGTCGAAGGTGTACACAAATACACTATCATCGTAAAGAACGACGAGGAGAAGGTGGCCAATTTGGTAAAGCAGATTGAAAAGAAAATCGACGTACTGAAGGTATTTTGCTACTCACCCTCGGAGGTGGTGCTGCAGCAGGTAGCACTCTACAAGGTGCAACGTGGCCGCAACGTCGAGGATTTGGTGCGCCGTCACAATGTACGCATCCTGGATATTCACGACGACTTTATCGTACTCGAGAAGACAGGCCACAAGGCAGAGATTCAGGAGCTGTACCAGATGCTCGCACCCTACGGACTCTACCAGTTTGTATGTTCGGGACCAGTAGCGATTATCAAGTCGCGCCGCGAATTGCTGGACGAATATCTCGATTATGTAAATGAGCGCCAGAAAGAACTGGAATAACATAAATAGCAATTTCAAAAATTAATAACAATAAAAATTTACAACTATGGCAAAGATGATTTTTGGTGGCGTTGAGGAGAACGTCGTAACACGTGAAGAGTATCCCTTGGCAAAGGCTTTGGAGACATTGAAGGATGAGACTATCGCCGTTATCGGCTATGGTGTTCAGGGTCCTGGTCAGTCGCTCAACTTGCGCGACAACGGTTTCAACGTAATCGTTGGTCAGCGTAAGGGCTCAAAGAGCTGGGACAAGGCTGTTGAGGACGGCTGGGTACCGGGCGAGACTTTGTTCGAGATCGAGGAGGCTTGCCAGAAAGCAACCATCATCGAGTACTTGCTCTCTGACGCAGGTCAGATTTCTGTATGGCCCACAATCAAGCCCTACCTCACACCCGGCAAGGCTCTCTACTTCTCACACGGCTTTGGTATCACCTACAAGGAGCGCACAGGTATCGTTCCTCCCGCCGATGTAGACGTAATCTTGGTGGCTCCCAAGGGTTCAGGTACATCATTGCGTCGTATGTTCTTGCAGGGTCGTGGTTTGAACTCGAGCTACGCTATCTTCCAGGATGCTACAGGCAAGGCTTGGGACCGTGTAATAGCACTCGGTATCGGTGTTGGTTCGGGTTACTTGTTCGAGACCACTTTCAAGCGTGAGGTTTACTCTGACCTTACCGGTGAGCGTGGTACTTTAATGGGTGCTATCCAGGGTATCTTCGCTGCCCAGTACGAGGTTCTTCGTCAGAACGGCCACACACCCTCTGAGGCATTCAACGAGACCGTTGAGGAGCTCTCACAGAGCTTGATGCCCCTGATCGCCGAGAACGGTATGGATTGGATGTATGCAAACTGCTCTACAACTGCTCAGCGTGGTGCACTCGACTGGTGGAAGAAGTTCCGCGATGCTACTATGCCCGTATTCGAGGAGCTCTACAGCGAGGTTGCTTGCGGTAACGAGGCACAGCGTAGTATCGACACCAACTCACAGCCCGACTATCGTCAGAAGTTGGAGGCAGAGCTCAAGGAGATGCGCGAGACAGAGATGTGGCAGGCAGGTGCCGTTGTTCGCAAGCTCCGCCCTGAGAACAACTAATTCAATTTGTAAAAACTTATTCGGTAGCGGGCCGCAGTGCTCGCTGCCGATTTATACCCTAAAATAGAGTATGAGCGAAAAAGTATATATATTCGATACCACTCTGCGTGATGCCGAGCAGGTGCCGGGTTGTCAGCTCAATACAATCGAGAAGATTGAGGTAGCTCGCCAGTTGGAGAAGTTGGGCGTCGATATTATCGAGGCCGGTTTCCCCATCTCTAGTCCAGGCGACTTCAACTCCGTAGTAGAGATTTCGAAGGCAGTGACCAACCCCACCATTTGTGCCCTCACGCGTGCCGTGAAGAAGGATATTGACGTGGCTGTCCAGTCGTTGGAGTTTGCCAAGCGAGGTCGTATTCACACAGGTATCGGCACATCGACATATCACATCTACGAGAAGCTGCGTATGACTCCCGACACCGTGCTTGAGCAGGCTGTCGAGGCTGTGAAGTATGCACGCCGCTTTGTCGACGATGTGGAGTTCTATGCCGAGGATGCAGGTCGTACCGACGAGGAGTTCTTGGCTCGCGTAGTGGAGGCCGTTATTGCCGCAGGTGCTACCGTGGTGAACATCCCCGATACGACAGGTTACTGCTTGCCGAGCGAGTATGGTGCCAAGATCGCCTACCTTAGGAACAATGTTCCCAACATCGACAAAGCCATCATCTCAACCCACTGCCACAACGATCTTGGTATGGCTACGGCCAACACCCTGGCAGGTGTGCAGAACGGAGCGCGTCAGGTGGAGGTAACAATCAACGGTCTTGGCGAAAGAGCAGGTAACACCGCTATGGAGGAGGTTGTAATGGCCATCAAGTGCCACTCGAACCTCGACTTCGAGGTAGGTATCGACTCAAAGCAGATTATTGCTACAAGTAAGCTCGTGTCGAACTTGATGCGTATGCCTGTGCAGGCTAACAAGGCCATCGTGGGCCGTAACGCCTTTGCTCACTCATCGGGCATCCACCAGGATGGTGTATTGAAGAGCCGCGAGACATACGAGATTATCGACCCCGAGGATGTTGGCGTCGACCAGTCGAGCATCGTGCTCACAGCCCGCAGTGGTCGTGCTGCGCTGAAGCACCATCTCGCCGAGATTGGCTACACGCCCGAGGGTGATGAGCTGGACGATATCTACCAGCGTTTCCTTGAGTTGGCCGACAAGAAGAAGATGATCACAACACGCGACCTGGAGGTGCTCATTGGCACAGCTGCATCGCGTCGTCGTATGAACATTCAGCTCACCGGCTTGCAGATTGTCTGCGGTAAGTCAACAATCCCCACAGCCACCGTTCAGATAAGCTTCGACGGCGACACCTTCACCGAGACAGCTTGCGGTAATGGTCCCGTCGATGCGGCAATTACTGCGGTGAAGAACATCACCAAGCGCCGTGTGCACATCGAGGAGTTCCTTATTCAGGCAATTACTCGTGGTAGCGACGACTTGGGTAAGGTTCATATGTCAATCTCGCACAAGGGCAAGATGTATCACGGTTTTGGTGCCAACACCGATATCGTAACGGCATCGGTAGAGTCGTTCATCGATGCAATTTCAAAAATAGCATAAACGAATGAATACACTTTTCGATAAGATTTGGGATGCACACACCGTTCGCGTGATTGACGGTGGCTCATGTGTTCTATATATCGACCGTCAATATATTCACGAGGTTACAAGTCCGCAGGCATTTGCGGGCTTGCGCCGTCGTGGTATCGAGGTGTTCCGTCCCCAGCAGGTTACGGCAAGCCCCGACCACAACATTCCCACCACCAATCAGCACCTGCCCATCGCAGAGCCTCAGTCGGCCGAGCAGGTGGCAACGCTGGTGAAGAACTGCGCCGAGAATGGTATCACAATCTTTCCCATCGGCGAGGAGCACAATGGCATTATCCACGTCATAGGTCCGCAAACGGGCCTCACACAGCCTGGTATGACCATCGTATGTGGCGACAGCCACACCTCTACACACGGTGCGTTGGGTTGCGTAGCCTTCGGTATCGGCACAAGCGAGGTGGAGATGGCTCTTGCGTCGCAGTGCATCTTGCAGTCAAAGCCCAAGAGTATGCGTATCAACGTCGAGGGCGAGCTCAAGGAGGGTGTTTGCTCAAAGGATATTATCCTCTACATCATCTCGAAGCTCGGCACAGGTGGTGGCACAGGCCACTTTGTGGAGTTTGCCGGCTCGGCTATCCGTTCTCTGTCGATGGAGGCTCGTATGACTATCTGTAATATGAGTATCGAGATGGGGGCCCGTGGCGGTATGATTGCCCCCGACCAGACTACCTTCGACTATCTGAAGGGTCGCGAGTTCGCACCTCAGGGCGAGGAGTGGGATGCAGCCGTTGAGCGATGGAGCAAGCTCTGCTCTGACAAGGATGCGGTATTCAACAAAGAGGTAACATTCGATGCAGCCGACATCGAGCCTATGATTACATACGGTACAAATCCCGGTATGGGTATCGCAGTGAGTGCCGAGATTCCCTCATCTAAGGATATGGATGAGGCATCGAAGACTTCTTACTCTAAGGCACTAGCTTATATGGGTTTTGCCGAGGGCGAGAAGATGGAGGGTAAGGCTATCGACTATGTTTTTGTCGGTAGTTGCACCAATGGTCGCATCGAGGACCTGCGTGCCTTTGCTCACTTCGTGAAGGGCAAGCGCAAGGCCGAGGGCGTAACGGCGTGGATTGTACCTGGCAGCAAGGAGGTTGAGCGCCTGGCTATCGAGGAGGGTCTTCGTGACATTCTCAACGAGGCAGGCTTCGAGCTTCGCCAGCCTGGATGTTCGGCTTGTTTGGCTATGAACGATGATAAGATTCCCGCTGGTAAGTATTGCGTAGCCACATCGAACCGCAACTTCGAAGGTCGTCAAGGTCCCGACTCGCGTACGCTGTTGGCCGGCCCGTTAGTAGCGGCTGCAGCAGCTGTTACAGGAGTTATTACCGACCCTCGCAAACTGATGTAGAACACACTGATAGCAATATAGTTATGAGGAATAAATTCACTACACTCCGCTCGACAGTGGTGCCACTGCCTATCGAAAACATCGACACCGACCAAATTATCCCCGCACGCTTTCTGAAGGCTACAACACGCGAGGGTTTCGGTGAGAATCTCTTCCGCGACTGGCGCTTCGACAAGGAAGGCAATCCCAAGGCTGACTTTGTGATGAACTCCCCCATCTACAGCGGTCAGATACTCGTGGCAGGCAAGAACTTCGGTTGTGGCTCGAGTCGTGAGCATGCGGCGTGGGCTATAGAGGGTGCCGGCTTCCGTGCAGTGGTATCGAGTTTCTTTGCCGATATCTTCCGCAATAACGCACTCAATAACGGCCTGTTGCCCGTAACCATCAGCGACCAGATGCTCGCGGCAATCTTCAAAGCTACGGAGGTTGACCCCTCGGCAGAGCTGAAGATTGACCTTCAGGCGCAGACCATCGAGTTGGTGGGCTCAGACTTCAAGGAGTCGTTCGAGATTGCCCCCTACAAGAAGGAGTGCCTTGCCAATGGTTACGACGATGTAGATTTCCTGGTGAGCATTCGCTCCGAGATTGAGGCCTTTGAGCAGAATAAATAGATTAGCTTATGAAAGAGATTAATATCGCGGTACTTCCGGGCGATGGTATCGGTCCCGAGATTGTAGCACAGGCCGTAAAAGCTGTTGATGCCGTAGCCGCTAAATTCAACTATAAAGTCAACTACTCACACGGCATTGTTGGTGCTGCAGCTATCGACGCCGTGGGTGATCCCTACCCCGAGTCTACACACGAGGTGTGTATGGCGGCCGACGCTGTTCTGTTCGGCGCCATTGGCGACCCTCGTTTCGACAACAACCCCGAGGCTAAGGTACGCCCCGAGCAGGGTCTGCTCTCTATGCGCAAGAAGTTGGGCTTGTATGCCAACTTGCGCCCCGTAAATACCTTTGCCTCGCTGCTGCATCGTTCGCCCCTGCGCCACGACCTGGTCGAGGGTGCCGACTTCATCTGCATCCGTGAGCTGACAGGCGGACTCTACTTTGGTCGCCCTCAGGGGCGCTCGGAGGATGGACAAACAGCCTACGATACTTGTGTATATACTCGTGCTGAGATCGAGCGTATATGTCGTCTGGGATTTGAGTATGCCACCAAGCGTCGTGGTAAGCTCACCGTAGTGGACAAGGCCAATGTATTGGCTACATCGCGTCTGTGGCGCGAGACAGCCAAGTCAATGGAAAAGGATTACCCCGCAGTGGAGGTAGAGTATATGTTCGTAGATAATGCCGCAATGAAGATTATCCAGCAGCCCCGCCACTTCGACGTGGTTGTTACGGAGAATATGTTCGGCGACATCCTCACCGACGAGGCTAGCGTTATCACAGGCTCATTGGGACTGTTACCCTCAGCGTCAATCGGTACGGGCACGTCGCTCTTCGAGCCCATCCACGGTTCATATCCTCAGGCGGCAGGCAAGAACATTGCCAACCCTATAGCAACCATTCTCTCGGCCGCTATGATGTTCGAGTATGCATTCTCGGATATGGAGGCTGGTGCCGCTATACGTCGTGCCGTAGACCTCTCTATCGAGCAGAACATCGTAACCGAGGATATTGCCCCCGCAGGCATTAAGCCGAGCACCACCACTGAGGTGGGCGATTTCATTGCAGCCAACATCTAATACACAGGACAATGAGCGACAATAAAAAATACTTCCCGGCACTTAACGATATAATGACCGCCGAGCATACTCTGGGTGAGATTCTCTCGGCTACACCTCTTATCCACAACCGCACACTCTCGGAGCGTTATGGAGCCGAGGTTATGCTCAAGCGAGAGGATTTGCAGGTGGTACGCTCGTATAAGATTCGCGGTGCTTACAACAAGATTCGTTCACTCTCTGATGAGCAGACCAAGAGTGGTATCGTGTGTGCCAGCGCAGGCAACCACGCACAGGGCGTAGCCTTCTCGTGCAACAAGCTCGGCATCAAGGGCAAGATATTTATGCCCGTTACGACCCCCAAGCAGAAGATCAATCAGGTGAAGATGTTTGGTGGCGAGTTTGTCGAGGTGGTGCTTGCCGGTGATACATTCGACCAGGCCAACGCAGCCGCAATGCAGGCGTGCGAGCTTGAGGGCAAGACCTTCATTCCGCCCTTCAACGATGAGAAGATTATCGAGGGACAGGGCACCGTCGGCCTTGAGGTATTGCAGCAGAGCCGTTCGGCTATCGACTATATCTTCGTGCCCATCGGTGGCGGAGGTTTGGCTTCGGGCGTAGGTAGCGTTATACGCCAGATGTCGCCCCAGACAAAGATTATCGGCGTTGAGCCGGCAGGAGCGGCAGGTATGAAGCTCTCATTTGAGCGTGGCGAGGTGACCACCCTCGACCACATCGAGAAGTTTGTCGATGGAGCCGCAGTGCAACGCGTAGGCGACCTTACCTTCGATGTATGCCGCGAGGTGTTGGACGATATTGTAGTTGTCCCCGAGGGCAAGGTATGCACAACCATACTCGAGCTATACAATTTCGACGCCATTGTAGTTGAGCCCGCAGGAGCACTCAGCATCAGCGCATTGGATTACTATCGCGACCAGATTAATGGCAAGAATGTGGTATGCGTAGTGAGTGGTAGCAATAACGACATCGTGCGTATGGAGGATATCAAGGAGCGCTCGCTCCTATATGAGGGTCTGAAGCACTACTTCGTGGTGAGCTTCCCTCAGCGTGCCGGAGCTTTGCAGAACTTCGTGACCAACGTGCTTGGCCCCAACGACGATATCACCTACTTCGAATATAAAAAGAAGACCAATCGCGAGAAGGGCCCCGTTCTGATTGGTATCGAGTTGCAGAATCCCGACGATTTTGCCTCTCTGACCGAGCGTATGCAGGCCAACAATATTGACTACCAATATCTGAACGACAACCCCACCCTTTTCGAGTTCCTTATCGGATAGGGGTGAATAACAAGAACTAAACCTATAAAATTAGTGCAGTTATGAACTTTATTGGAAACATTATCTGGGTAGTATTCGGAGGCGCTCTCATATCGCTAGTATATCTTCTTGGCGGTTTGTTGCTGTGCCTGACCATCGTAGGCATACCCTTCGGAGTGCAGATTATGCGACTCGGCCTGTTCGCATTGTGGCCCTTTGGTGGCGATGTGCAACCTAAGAAAAATGCTACAGGCTGCTTGCAGCTGCTGATGAATGTACTGTGGATTATTTTCGGAGGTATAGAGGTTGCTCTTGCACACCTCTCGCTGGGCGTGGTTTTCTGTTGCACAATCATCGGCATTCCCTTTGGTTTGCAACACTTCAAACTTATGCTATACTCGCTACTGCCCTTCGGCCACGAAGTGGTACGACGATAGTTGTTCAAATGCGATAAAAAAAGAGCCTAACCACGTGTTAGGCTCTTTTTATTTATTCATCATATTACTTTTTTCGCAAGATTACGTGCTCGAGCAATATAACCGTGATTACACCCATCACAAAGCCATTGCCAATAATGGGACGCACGAGCGCAGGAACTACATCCATCGGCACTGCACCAAAGAAGAGCGCCACCATAATGGGCAAGCCTATAATCAAGGCATCGTCAAAGCCTACGGCCGATTGCGACGACGACATCATTATAAATGAGGCTGCAAGCTGCGTTCCCATCAAATAGAGCAGGATAACGCCGATGACCGTATTTGGGATGGCCGACATAACGGCAATAAGCGAGGGAAGGAATGCACAGATAATGAGTCCTATACCTGCGGGTATTATCGCATAGCGTGAGGCGCACGACGAAGAGGCAATCACACCGGGTGACATCGAGTAGTTAACAGGGCCGATGACGCCAAGACCACCAGCCACTACATTCAAAATACCCGTGATAGCCACACCTCGGCCACATCGGCTATCGGTGTCAGGCATAGAGAACATACCACCCAATGCCTGAATAGAGCCTACGTCGTTGATAAGCAAAGCCACATAACAGAACAAGAATGCGGCAATCATACCACCATCGAACTCTAACCTTGGTATAAGTAGTGAACCATCTGACTCGCTAAAGCGGGCAAAGACATCGCCAAAACCGCCATATATAGCATAATATATCAGACAACCGACAACGAGCGAGAGAGGTATGATGATAGACTTCAACACTCCACGCAGGCGATGCGACGCAAGTGCCATTGCAGGCACACCCAACAGAGTAAACCACAAACCAAACGCGTGGCGAGCCTCCTCGCCGGCAGGGAAAATAAGGTTCTTAATCGTGGGGCTCAGCGTAACGGCTATGAGCATAAGTATCACCACCACAATGCGGGGTGTAAAGATGCGTTGCAGATGCGATAGAACACGCGCCACTGCAAGCGTTGTAACCACCGCTCCGCCAACCATTATGGCTGTATAAATTTTGTTGGTATTGACCACATCACCCTGCGATGCTATAGCCGTGATGATGCCAACCAGCAACACAGCCGCAGGACCTACGACAATGGGCATACGATGACCCCACAGCGCTTGTATAATGATGCCAGTACCCATCAGGGCAAACACCTTCTGCGCATAGAGCACACGCTCGGCAGGCGAGCCTACGGCGATAAATAGCGACGTTACAACCACAGCTATGGCCAGTACAAACCACTGCAAGCTGTAGAGCAGGAGCTGCCCTATGGGCGGACGCGAGTCTATTCCATACTTTAGATTCATAGTTATTTCGTATTTCTTGAAAAGCAAAGATACATTTTCAGAATAGAAACACAAAAAAAGTCCGCAAAAAAGCGGACTTTTCTATCTACTATCGACTGAGATTACTTGCCGAGCAAGCGCTTTACCTCCTCGGGGTTATCTGTTGTGATATAATCCACCTTCTGGTCGATGCACCACTGGATACGCTCTGTATCGTTCACTGTCCATACATTTACTGTAAGACCCAAAGCTTGGCTCTGCTTAATCCACTCGGGATTCTTCTGCATAACGCCAATGTTGTAGTCGATACCTGTGTAACCCAAATCCTTGCAGTACTCGGGGGTAAGCGTACCATTCAAATAAGCAACCTTGATTCCCTTGGGACCATACTTCACCAACTCGTCGCATACGTGCTGACGGAAAGCGATGTACTCAACATCGTTTACCAATTTATGCTGCTTAACCATCTTGAGAATGTTCTTCACCACGCGAGTCTCGATTGAAGGAGTGCTGTGGTCTTTGATCTCAATAATGAGTTTAGTTGCAGTGTTCTTCTTGGCCTGCACTAGATACTCCTCCAAAGTGGGCAACACCTCGCCATTCTCCAATGCCTGAGCGCGCAGTGTAGCGTAGTCGGACTGCTGCACGTTGTACTTGCCGTGCATAGGGCCGTGTACGACTACCAACACACCATCGGCAGTCTCGTTAATATCGCACTCCGAGCCATATGCGCCAAAATCCTGTGCATGCTGCAATGCTGAGAGTGAGTTGCGAACAGAGTTTTTTGTTGCGTGGAAGCCACGATGAGCAATAATCTGTGTGCTCTGCGCAAAGAGTGCCGAAGAGGCAAAAAGGCAAATAGCCAAAGTCAAAAATTTCTTCATTGCTTAGTATGTTTTATAGTTAAATTCTCGTTTCCTATCAACAAAGATAAGACTTTATTTACAAAAAACCGACATCCCATAGATAATTATAAAATATAGCCATCATTTTTAACAATGTGGTACAACATACCAAATTTATTTATACCTTTGTATCATAGGCCGATTATCCCTAATCGTGCCAACGACCTAAATTAAGTTAAGTTTATGAGTAAATATTCACTGCCACAAGATGGAGGATTGCGCCTCGAGGGCACTCCCAAAGATATCATCCATCGCTTTGAGAAGATTCCTACCTCGATTTTCGAGGTTGAGAGCGATGGTGTGAATTATATTGTCGAGCAGATTATCAAAGCCATCCGCAAGCACAACAAGAAAGGCGAAAAGCGCCCCTTCGCATTGGGTCTTACTACAGGCCGTACACCCTTAGGTGTATATCACGAGTTGGTGAACCGCTACAAAGCAGGCAATGTGTCGTTCTCTAATGTCGAGGTATATAGTCTCGACGAGTTCTATCCCATCAAGGCCAGCGAGCAGCAGAGCCGCAACTATCGAATACACGACGATTTTCTTTCGCAGGTAGATATTCTCCCCGAAAATGTACATATCATCGACGGCTCAATTCCCGTTGAGCAGGTATCAGAGTACTGCTTGGAGTACGACCGTATGGCCCGCGGCATCGACCTTATGGTTATCGGTATGGGTGAGCACGGCCAGATTGGTTTCAATGAACCCGGCTCATATGCCAAGTCAATTACCCGATTGGTACAGCTATCATATCAGTCACGCAAGGCTCAGGCGAGCATGTTCTATGGTGTAGAGCACACTCCTAAGATGGCTCTGACGATGGGTCTCAACACCGTAATGAGCGCCAAGCATATCATCCTTATGGCGTGGGGTGAGGACAAGGCAGATGTAATCGGCAAGGTTGTCGAGGGTGAGGCTACACGTCTTATTCCCGCATCGCTGCTGCAGAACCACCCCTCGATTGAGGCTGTGGTGGATGACCCTGCGGCCGACAAACTCACCGTAAAACGTACGCCGTGGTTGGTGGGTCCGTGCGATTGGACTCCCCGTATGGTGCGCAAGGCTGTGGTATGGTTGTGCGAGATGGTGCAGAAGCCTATTCTGAAACTCACCTATCAGGACTACATCGAGAACTCACTCGGCGAGTTGCTTGAGGCTGTGCCGATGAACTACCACGCCGTAAATATCGCTGTTTTCAACGATATGCAGCATACAATCACAGGTTGGCCAGGTGGTAAGCCTAACGCCGACGACTCGACTCGTCCAGTGCCATCGCACCCCTACCCCAAGCGTGTTATTATCTTCTCTCCGCACCCCGACGACGACGTAATCTCGATGGGTGGTACCTTCATCCGTTTGGTTGAGCAGGGCCACGATGTACACGTTGCCTACGAGACCTCGGGTAATGTGGCCGTACACGACGATGTGGTGATTCAGGACCTCGACACAGCACGCGAGCTGGGTCTTGGCGACCGCGTTGAGGAGGTGCGTCAGATTATTGCAACAAAGCGCAAGGGTGAGCCCGAGCCACGAGCATTGCTCGATATCAAGGGTGGTATACGCCGTGCCGAGGCACGTGCTGCGGTACGCTCGTTCGGCCTTAATCCCGACACTAATGCCCATTTCCTCAACCTACCATTCTACGAAACGGGCGGTATCAAAAAGGGGCAGCGCACGGAGAAGGATATAGCCATCATCACCGATCTTTTGCTCAAGATTAAGCCTCATCAGATATACTTGGCGGGCGACTTGGCCGATCCCCACGGCACTCACAGAGTATGTACTGAGGCTGTACTGGAGGCTCTTATCCGCCTGAAGGAGGCTGGCGAGGAGTGGCTCAAGGAGTGTGTCATCTGGCTCTATCGCGGTGCGTGGATGGAGTGGGAGATTGGAATGGTCGATATGGCCGTGCCTTTGAGCCCCGACGAACTTATAAAGAAGCGTCACGCCATCTATCGCCACCTCTCGCAGAAGGATATCGTTCCCTTCCCGGGTGACGACAGCCGTGAGTTCTGGCAGCGAGCCGAGGAGCGCACACAAAACACCGCACGCCTTTATGACTTGTTGGGTATGGCGGAGTATCAAGCTATTGAAGTATTTGTTAAAATGGAATTATAAGATGAGAGTAATTATTGAGAACACATCGGCCGAGGCTGGTCGCTGGGCTGCCCACTATGTAGCCGAGCAGATTAACGCCAAGGCAGCACAGAGCACTGCGCCCTTTGTTTTGGGACTTCCTACAGGCTCCACCCCGCTTGGAATGTATGCCGAACTGATTAACCTCTACAAGCAGGGCAAGGTATCGTTCCAAAATGTCATCACCTTCAATATGGACGAGTACGTGGGTCTACCGGAGGAGCACCCCGAGAGCTACCACTCATTTATGTGGAATAATTTCTTCTCTCACATCGATATCAAGGCTGAGAATGTGAATATCCTCAACGGCAACGCCCCCGACCTTATGGCCGAGTGCGAGGCTTACGAGCGCAAGATTGAGGCTGCGGGAGGTATCGATCTCTTCATCGGTGGCGTAGGCGAGGATGGCCACCTGGCTTTCAACGAGCCCTTCTCATCACTCAACTCTCGCACACGCGTGAAGACACTTACCGAGGATACCATTATCGTAAACTCACGCTTCTTCGACAACGATGTAAACAAAGTGCCCAAGTTGGCTCTCACCGTTGGTGTAGGCACAGTGTGCGACTCAAAGCAGGTGCTGGTACTCGCTCTTGGACATAAGAAGGCTCGCGCCGTACAGCAGTGCGTCGAGGGCGCTGTGTCACACGCTTGGACTATCACCGCTCTGCAGATGCACCCCAAGGGAATCTTGGTGTGTGACGAGGGCGCCGTTGGCGAACTCAAGGTAAACACCTACCGCTATTTCAAGGATATCGAGAAGGATAATTTGTAATCCCCACACACTATGGCAAACATACCTACACCCCACATCGGAGCCCGCGAAGGCGAAATCGCCGAGAAGGTCATTATGGCTGGCGACCCATTGCGTGCTAAATTTATGGCAGAAACGTTTCTCGAGAATCCCGTCCAATACAACTCTGTAAGAGGAATGTTGGGCTACACGGGCACATACAAGGGCAAACGTATATCGGTACAGGGACACGGTATGGGCATCCCCTCGATTGGCATCTACACCTACGAGCTCTATAATTTTTACGGTGTTAAGAGCATAATCCGCACAGGCTCGGCCGGAGCCTACCATCCCGACCTACAGTTGGGCGATGTGATGATTGCCATTGGGGCCTGCACCGACTCAAACTACGCGGCGCAGTACAACCTTCCCGGCACATTCTCGCCTACGGCCGACTTCGATATGGCACGCGCTGCTGTGGAGAAGGCCGAGCAGATGGGTATACGCTATCGTGTAGGTAACATCCTCTCGAGCGATGTCTTCTACGGCGACGATGCGGAGCGCTGGAAGCAGTGGCAGAAGATGGGCGTTATGGGCGTAGAGATGGAGGCAGCGGCACTCTATATGAACGCCTCACGCAGTGGCAACAAGGCTCTGTGTATCTGCACCGTTTCGGATTCACTCGTTACGGGCGAGGCTTGCTCGGCCGAGCAGCGACAGACCTCGTTTACCAATATGATGGAGATTGCATTCGAGATTATCTAATCCTCATAGTACAGATTCTAGGGCAGGCACTAATTTTGCCTGCCCTTTTCGTTTGATGTTTAGCGGGAATTTTCTTAACTTTGGTAGGCAGAAAACAATCATACCAGATGAAAAACATTGTAGTCATAGGTAGCAGCAATACCGATATGGTGGTTAAGACCTCGCACCTGCCCATTGGTGGCGAAACGGTGCTGGGAGGCGACTTCTTTATGAATGCTGGAGGCAAGGGCGCCAATCAGGCCGTTGCGGCAGCCCGTTATGGTAACCGTGTGGTCTTTGTGGCCAAAACGGGCGATGACCTCTTCGGTAAACAGGTGCGCGAACAGCTGAAGATAGACGGCATAATTACCGACTACGTCTTTATCGACAAGGAGCACCCATCGGGTGTGGCTCTGATTACCATTGACAAAGATGCCGAGAACTGCATCGTGGTAGCATCAGGGGCAAATATGTACCTATCGACAGATGATATCGACCAGGCTGCCGACGAGATTTGCTCGGCCGACGTAGTGCTTATGCAGTTAGAGAGTCCTGTTGAGACGGTTGCCTACGCGGCACAAATGGCTGCCCAGGCGGGTGTACCTGTTATTCTCAACCCTGCGCCAGCACCCATAGAACCGCTGAGTACAGAACTTATGCAGAATCTATACCTGATTACGCCCAACCGCAGTGAGGCCTCACGCATATCGGGCATCGAGGTTACTGATATGGAGAGTGCTCAACGTGCGGCCAAGGCTATTCATGCTATGGGCCCCCGCAATGTGATAATCACGCTGGGTGGCGAGGGTTCGCTCATCTACAACGGAGCATCATTTATGCAAATCGAGGTACTCAAGGTTAAGGCCGTCGATACAACTGCTGCGGGCGATACCTATAACGGTGTACTGGCGAGTGTTATTGCCGAGGGAAAGAGTCTTATCGAGGCCGCGAGCGAGGCCAGCATAGCAGGTGCAATAAGCGTTACGCGTATGGGCGCACAGCCGGCTGCTCCTACCCGAGAGGAAATTAACGAAAAGAAAACGCAGAAATAGCCTTTTGCCGACTATTCCCTTGATAGGATAACCACTCTGACGGCAACTAAAATTGCGTATCACACGATATAAAACTCTTGCTGATGACTTGTCAGCAGGAGTTTTTTCGTGCAAAACGACGTTATATTTACTTTTTTTATTACCTTTATAGCAATGTTTTCAAAAAAATGAGAATAATTACTAACTAACCGCAATATGAAAAATTTTGCACTAACTATTTTGGCTCTGCTATGTGTAACCACACTCTTTGCACAGACCTCTCCCGCTGTCAAAGGAC
The DNA here is from genome assembly GCA_045630065.1 of Alistipes sp. Classification (GTDB taxonomy): domain Bacteria; phylum Bacteroidota; class Bacteroidia; order Bacteroidales; family Rikenellaceae; genus Alistipes. Next base: position 24,111 of record JAZQSN010000013.1, on the reverse strand, counting down.
GAGTGCTTGATGCCACAACAGGTAATGCCATCGACTATGCCGACGTAATCATTACCGACGCTGAGAACAACACTATCGCATCAACTACGGTGCGTAACGGCGCCTTCGCGATTGACCGCGTGCGTGACGGAGAGTTTGTCCTCACCATTATGCTCGTAGGCTATCAGCCCTATATGAGCGACCCCATTACATTCTCTCGTGGCAAGAGCCTCGATTTGGGTACTATCTCGCTCGCTATGGCCGAAACAGGACTCGAAGAGGTGGTCGTTACGGGCGAGAAGAGCAAGATCGTATATAAACTTGATCGCCAGACTATCAGCGGCTCGTCGTCACTTGCCGCATCGGGCGGTACGGCTGCCGACGTATTGCGTACATCACCTTCGATTCGTGTAGACGAGGAGGGTGGCGTATCGTTCCGTGGCAGTTCAGGCTTCTTGGTATATATCGATGGCAAGGAGAGTCCTCTCTCGTTGCAGCAGATTCCCGCATCGAACATCGAAGATATTGAGATTATCACCACTCCTTCGGCTCGTTACAAGACCGAAGGCGACGCTGGTATCATCAACATCATAACAAAGCGCCTAACAACCGATGGTTTCAGCGGCTCGGTAAATGCAGCGGCAAGCACTATCGGCACGTGGAATGCCGACCTGTTGCTTAACTACCGCAAGGGCAATAGCCGTTGGTACATTGGCGGAGCTGGCTCGGAGATTCGCGGTAATAGTGATTTCTACCAAAAGAAAACCACCTATGTGGATGATTATGAGACCACCTCAATTGCCGACGGTGAGCGTATGAGTATCAATGCTTCATACATTGGTCGCGCAGGTTGGGAGTACAACAAGAATAATCACAAGCTCCTTCTCGAGTTTCAGGCTGGTGCATTGAAGACCACGCGAGGCGGTGATATGCTCTACGACGAGCACCGCACAAAGGCTGGTGAGGTGATTAACGACAACCTCTACGATAGCCACGACCGCTACGAGCTGGAGCGCCACCTGACTCAGCTCTCGGCCGACTATGTGTGGAAGCTTAACGATCGTGGCGACAACATCTCAATCGTTGGCCGTATGCGTTACGATGGTTACTCGCTCGAGTACACCGAGAGTAATATGTTCGATATGGCTGGTGCACGCTACGAAGGCACACGCGGCTACGAAAGCGAGCACCACTGGGATAGCGACGCTACTGTAAACTACAACCTGAACTATCGCGAGAGCGGTAAGCTCGATATCGGCTATCAGTTCACCTCATACAGCGAGCATGGCGACTACAACATCACATACTGGGATCGCGATATGGAGCAGTTTGAGTGGCAGGACGACCTCTATGCCCCCTTCTACTATCGTCGCCAGATTCACTCGGCTTATGCTATGCTGACCGACCAATTTGGTCCCGTAGCCGTTGAAGCTGGTGTACGTGCCGACCACACCATCGACTGGATGGATATTGAGGTTCAGGAGGAGCAGAATCGCCACCGCTACATCAAGCGTACAGAGTTCTTCCCCTCGGCTCACATCTCTTATCAGGCACCGGGTAACAACGTCTTTACAGCAGGTTATTCGTATCGTACCAACCGCCCAGGCATCTGGCAGTTGGAACCTTACATCACCTACGAGGATTACTACACCAAGAAGGTGGGTAACCCCGATATCAACCCCGAGTATATCCACTCGGCCGAGATTGGCTACCGCAAGACCATTGCCGAGGAGCACACCATTTCACTTACTGGTTACTATCGTCATCGCGACGGCGTACGCGAGACCATCCGTGTGGCTCACGAGCCAGGTGTAACGCTCGACTCGTTGATTAACGCAGGTGTTGACCGCACCATCGGCGTAGAGTTCAGCGCCCACACCAAGGCTACTCGCTGGTGGAACATTACACTCAACGCCAGCCTCTTCAACTACAAGTTTGAGGCCGACTATGAGGGTTGTACCGACGCCGAGAATACAAGCTACTCGGCTATGATGATGAACAACTTCACACTGGGACGCACAACACGCCTGCAGTTCGACGCCAACTTCGTAGGTCCTAAGGTACTTACTCAGGGTCGTGAGGATGCATACTACTACTTCGATTTGGCTCTGCGTCAGCAGCTATTCAAGAGTAGGGTTTCGGCATCGATAGTTTTCCACGATCTGTTCCGCACAGCACGATACAACAATTATCGTATATCGCCTACGCTCCACTCAACAACCAATGTGAAGCCGCGATACCCGAACATAATGTTCTCGATAAGTTATGCCTTCAACTCGAAGACCAAGGAGCACGGCGGTGGAGCTATCTCTTCAAGTGCTTCATTCGAGGGTAAGGACTTCTAAACAACACTATATGAGAGTTATCTTCCACATCGAATATCACACTTCAGACACACTTCACATACACTTCGAGAGCGGTGCATCCCACGCGATGCACCGCACCGAGGGTGGCAAATGGAGTATCGCACTTGACATAGCAGAAGGCGATAAATACTACTACCAGGTGTACGACGCTGCAGGACAGTGCTTGCGCACGGAGAGTCACCTGCACAGCATAGAGCAGGGCGATGGAGAGATGGAGATATTCGATAGGTGGTACGACTCGGAGGGTGAAAGACCCTTCTACTCCACACTCTTTACCGAGAGTGTCTTCCGCCGCACGGAGCCTGCACCTGAGGTAACCGAAGGTGATATAATCATCGAGGTGGAGGCCACACAGATTCGTAGCGACGAGGAGGTGGCTTTGGTAGGTGCCCACCCATTGCTTGGCGGCTGGGACACAACAAAGGCTCTCAAATTAAGTGATTGGGCAGCACCCCTATGGCGCATAGCAATTCCGCGCCAAACAATGGGTAGCGAGTATAAATTCATAGTACGAGAGGCCCCATCGGGCTCTCTTAAATTCTACGAGCAGGGCGACAATCGCGTTGTGCCTCACACGCATAGCGGACGTGCCATCGTGCGCGGTCTGCGCCTAAAAAGTGACCGCGAGCCGTGGCGTGGAGCTGGTGTTGCCATACCCGTATTCTCGCTTCGCAGTATACGAGGTTGGGGTTGTGGTGACTTCCACGACCTGAAGGCTATGGCAGATTGGGCAGCAGGCGTAGGTATGTCGATTATTCAGGTCTTGCCTGTGAACGACACTACGTCGAGTGGCACATGGCGAGATTCATACCCCTATAATGCCATATCGTCGTTCGCATTGCACCCTATTTATATCAACCCCTACGAGGTTATCAAAGTTTGCAACCGCTACGCAACACCCGACATCCGTCAGCAAATGAATGAGGTGCTCAACAGCTGCGCCAAGCGTGGTGCCGAGTTAAACGCTCTGCCCAAAGTGGATTATGAGGCTACGGTACAACTAAAAGAAAAATTCCTTCGCAAGATATATTCGCTATGTGGAGCAACAGTGCTGGCCTCACGTAGTTTTCAGCAATTCTTTAAACAGAGCCGCGAGTGGCTATTGCCCTACGCCGTATTCTGCTCGCTGCGAGATAGACATTCGGCCGACAAGAGGCAATGGGGATCGTTGAACAGTTACGACGCCTCGCTTGCCGAGCAGTATGCACATAAGGAGAACGAGAGCGTTGGCTACTACTACTTCGCACAATATCTGCTCGATAGAGAACTCTCCCAAGCACGCGAGTATGCCCACAAAAGAGGTGTTACCCTGAAGGGTGATATTCCCATCGGCGTGTCGCCAACGAGTGTAGACGTATGGTGCGCCCCACATCTATACAATTTATCGGCCTCGGCAGGTGCGCCGCCCGACGCCTTTGCTGAGGATGGTCAGAATTGGGGATTTCCTACATATAATTGGGCTCGCATGCGCGAGGACGGATATGCGTGGTGGTGTGCTCGCCTAAAGAAAATGGCTCGCTACTTCGACGCCTACCGCATCGACCACATACTCGGTTTCTTCCGCATATGGGAGGTACCACGCACGATGAAGAGCGCCATACTCGGCTACTTCAACCCCTCGATGCCCTACACCGAGCAGGAGATAGCCTCGTTTGGGTTCGAGTTCGATGCCGAGTTGCACACCTCAAATGAAGAGAACCCTAAAGATGTTCTCTTCGTACATTATCCCTATGGCGAGGGCTATACACCCCGCATCGAGGGTTACAGGACCACGATGTATTCGGCACTGAGCGATGCTCAGCAGGCAGCATATATGCGCCTACACGAGGATTTCTATTACCATCGTCATAACGACTTCTGGCACGAGAATGCTATGCGCCGTCTACCGGCCCTGATGCAGGCCACCGACATGCTCACCTGTGGTGAGGATTTGGGAATGATTCCCGCCTGCGTGCCCAATGTGATGGCTTCGGAGAGCATTCTAGCGCTCGAGATTGAGCGTATGCCCAAACAGATGGGCGTAGCCTTTGGTGACACACGCCGCTATCCCTACCTGTCAGTTGCAGCCACATCAACACACGATATGTCGACCATTCGTGGCTGGTGGCAGGAGGATGAGGCCCTCACACAACACTATTGGAGTGATGTGTTGCACAACTCAGGTTCAGCCCCCGCAGAGTGCTCGGGCGCATCGGCCCATCGCATTATCGAGCGAGAGATGTTGTCAAGCTCAATACTTGCCATTCTGCCACTACAGGATTGGCTTGCAATCGACGAGAAACTACGCTTTGCCGACGCCAATGCCGAGCGCATAAATATACCTGCTGACCCCAACCACTATTGGCGCTGGCGTATGCACCTATCGCTTGAGCAGTTACTTCTGGAGGAGGAGTTTAACGCCAGCGTAAAAGAGTTGGTAGCGTTACGATAGATTAAATACAAACAAAAATCCCGCCTTAAAAGACGGGATTTTTTGTTTATATCGATTAACGATTACTGTGCAAGAGCAGCAGCAGCCTCCTTAGCGGGAGTTGCGTAAGGCTCAGCAGTAACCTTCTTGAAAGTCTCAATAGCCTTAGCCTTGTTCTCCTTTGCATTGTAAGAAGAAGCGAGGTTGAAGTAAACAGCGCTCTTGTCAGCCTCGTCAGCCTGCAACTCAGCAGCTGCATCACCAATCTCGATTACCTTATCGTAGTCCTTCTTCAAGAAATAAGCCTGAACCATAAGCTTCTGTGCCAAAGCCTGGTTATCGATAGTCTCAGCCATTGAGATAATACCATCGAAATCGTTAGCCTGCTGCAAAGCAGCGATCTTGTTATTAGTGTACTGAGTAATCTTAGCCTTTGCCTGTGCGATAGCAGCATCGTTCTTCTGACCTGCGGGAAGAGCCGCGATCTCAGAGCAAACCTTTACACCCTCAGCATACTTATCCAACTTGAAGTAGCTTTCAGCGAGGTTCAAAGCAGCGCTGTTGCTAGTCTTATCAGCCTCGTAAGCCTTAGCGAAGAGCTCAGCAGCCTTTGCATAATCACCTGAGTTGAAGGGAGCAGCCGCCTGTGCGTTGTAAACCATACCCTTCATCTTCTTTGCGTTATTCACAGCAGCAACAACCTTGTAAGAAGAGCCGGTCTGCATAGCCTTATCCAAAGCAGCGATAGCCTCGTCATACTTTGCGCTCTGTGCAGCAGCGTCGGTGAGCTTCTGAGCTGCAGATGCAGCGCTCTGACCTACGCGGAAGTAAGCAATAGGAAGGTTCTTCTTTGCGCTATTTACCTGCTCGAGGATAGCCTCATCATCAGACTCTGAACCGCTGGTGATAACCTGCTCGAGCAACTCAACAGCCTTTGCGTAATTCTTAGCACCGAGAGCGTCGTTTGCCTCTTGTGCTACTGCGAGTACATCAGTCTGCGCAAAAGCAGCTGTAAAGCCCATCAGCGCGACTGCCAACAAAACAATCTTTCTCATAATCTAAAATCGTGTTTATTATTAGTAATTGTTAAAATTTACACCTTATTCGGGGTATGTGCACCCCAAACGAAATACAAAGATATATTTTTTTTCTTATTACAACAATTTTGATTGCCCTATATCAATGCATATTTCGTAAAATTTACCTCAATTTTGTAAAAAAATCCCTCATCAAAGCCTCACACTCCTCTCTCAATACGCCTTTTTCAACCTTTGTTTTGGGATGGAACACACGCCCCTCGACGGTTGTATAGCCTCGTTTGGGGTCGTCGGCGCCATACACCACCCTATCGATCTGGCTCCAGGCCAAGGCTCCGGCACACATAATGCAGGGCTCGACCGTAACGTAGAGCGTGCAGCCCTTGAGGTATTTTCCTCCGAGGGTCGACGCCGCAGCCGTTATACACTGCATCTCGGCGTGGGCGGTGGCATCGCACAACGTCTCTACAAGATTATGACCTCGGCCAACAACCTGTCCTCCGCTGACAATGACTGCTCCGATGGGCACCTCCTGCTCTTTTAACGCCTTTTGGGCCTCGGATATTGCCATCTGCATATATTTTTTATCCTGTTCGGCTCGATTTCTTGCTTTTTCCATAAGTGATTGCGAATTTAATAATTTCACGAGGAAAATCCAAATATGGTGGAAAATATCCATTTTTTCGTATATTTGCGTGTTATTAGAGCAAATAATCAAAAAAACAGATATAGTTATGTACAGAAGTCATACTTGCGGTGAACTCAGAATCAACAACGTAGGCCAAAGCGTAACTCTGGCCGGTTGGGTACAGAAAGTGCGTAATCTTGGTGCGATGACCTTTATCGACTTGCGCGACCGTTATGGTCTGACACAGATCGTTGTAGAGGAGAACTCGCCCGCCGAAACCCGCGAAGTAGCATCAGCACTCGGTCGCGAGTTTGTGTTGCAGGTTACGGGTACCGTTATCGAGCGTTCATCAAAAAATCCGAAGATGCCTACGGGCGACATTGAGGTGGCTGCCTCATCGATTAAGATTCTCAACGAGGCTCAGACTCCTCCCTTTACCATCGAGGAGAACTCTGACGGTGGCGACGACCTTCGTATGAAGTATCGTTACCTCGACCTTCGCCGTCCTCCCTTGCAGCGCAATATGGAGTTGCGTCACCGTATGGCACACGCCATCCGCACGTTCCTCGACAAGGAGGGATTCCTCGAGATTGAGACTCCCTACTTGGTGGGCTCTACACCCGAGGGTGCGCGCGACTTCGTAGTACCCAGCCGTATGAATCCCAACCAGTTCTACGCTCTGCCCCAGTCACCCCAGACCTTGAAACAGCTCTTGATGGTAGCAGGTTACGACCGCTACTTCCAGATTGTACGTTGCTTCCGCGATGAGGACCTGCGTGCCGACCGTCAGCCCGAGTTTACACAGATCGACTGCGAGATGTCGTTCGTTGAGCAGGAGGACGTACTCGAGATCTTCGAGCGTTGGGCAAAGTATATGTTCAAGGATGTGATGAACGTAGAGTTCTCGGAGCCTTTCCAGCGCATGCCTTGGATTGAGGCTATGGAGAAGTATGGTTCTGATAAGCCCGATTTGCGTTTCGGTATGGAGTTCCACGATATTACCGACCTCGCTCACGGCCACTCATTCCCCGTATTCGACGATGCTGAGTACGTTGTAGGTTTCGCTGCTACAGGCTGCGCAGGCTACACTCGTAAGCAGATTGACGCCCTCACAGAGTACGTTAAGCGTCCTCAGGTGGGTGCCAAGGGTTTGGTATGGATCAGAAAGGACGAGCAGGGCAACCTCAAGTCGTCTATCGATAAGTTCTTCACAGCCGAGGATTTGGCCGCTATTGCCGAGCGTATGGGCGCACAGAATGGCGACCTGATGCTCGTACTCTGTGGCAAGAAATTCAAGGCCCTCACACAGCTCTGCGCCTTGCGTTTGCACGTTGCCGAGCTTTTGGGCTTGCGTGATCCCAAGAAGTTTGCTCCGTTGTGGATTGTCGACTTTCCGATGTTCGAGTGGGACGACGAGACAGAGCGCTACTACGCTATGCACCACCCCTTCACCTCGCCCAAGCCCGAGGATGTTCCCTACCTTGAGAGCGATCCTGGCCGCGTGCGTGCTAATGCCTACGACTTCGTATGTAACGGCACCGAGATTGGTGGTGGTTCAATTCGTATCCACGACGCACAATTGCAGGCTCCTATCTTCAAGATCTTGGGCTTCACACCCGAGAAGGCTCAGGAGCAGTTTGGCTTCCTGATGAACGCGTTTAAGTTCGGCGCACCTCCTCACGGTGGTTTGGCATTTGGTTTCGACCGCTTGTGCTCATTGTTCGGTGGCTCGGAGTCAATCCGCGACTTCATCGCATTCCCCAAGAACAACGCCGGTCGCGACGTGATGCTCGATGCTCCCTCGACAATCGACCAGTCGCAGCTCGACGAGTTGTTTATCTCGCTCGTAAAGCCAGAGTAACGGGAACATATAATAATGTAAATACCCTGCTAACGGATGCGTTAGCAGGGTATTTTTTATTATGCTGTGGCCACAAAAAAAACCTGTCTAACCGAAAGGCTAGACAGGCTCTTTTATATAATCTAGATAGATTACTTAGTGGGACGAGTTGATGCCCAGTTCGCATTCTGAACTACACCGTAACCAGCGTTAATCTCTGTTGCAGGGATAGGATATACGAGCTTAGAGATATCGTAGTCAGTGTATGTGAAAGCAATATTGGGAGCCTGGTAAGCTGATACGTCAACCTTCAAGCCCCAACGACGCAAGTCGTAGAGACGCATACCCTCCTGGAACAACTCGCGAGCACGCTCGTCCTGGATGAAGGTCAAGATCTCCTCTTTAGTTGAGGGAAGATCATCAACAGAAGTGATGTCAGTGTTACGCTTAGCAACTGTCAACAAAGCCTCCTGAGCAGCTGACATATCTGTAGCTGTGTTAGCCTCTGCCTCAGCGATGATCAAGAACATCTCGGGAGCATTTACGATATAGTTAGTACCGTAAGCTGGGTTGCCTGATGATGTGTGAGCGAACTTACCAGACTTGAAGATGGGTACACCGGGAGTTGACTCAGCATCCCACTCAAAGATTGAAGTACGAACGTCGTTCTCACCATACATAGCGAGCAACTTGGGGCTGGGGCTAAAGTTGTAAGTTGACCACAAAGTACCGCAAGAGTTTGCAGACCAGTTGTTGTTAGTGTCGATAGCCAAAGCGAAGAAGCTCTCGTTGTTAGAAGTACCTGAAGCGTACAAGCCAGCGTAACCAGCAGCAGTGTAAGCGAGCTCAGTGATACCAGCAGTCTCCAACGCATCAGCAGCAGCGTTCTTAGCAGCACCCCAGTTCTCCATATAGAGGTAAGTACGAGCCAACAAACCCTGTACAGCAGCTACGTTGAAGTAAGTGAGGTCACCACGGTCGCCACCAGCAGCAGCAAAGTGAGTAAGAGCATCCTGGAAGTCAGACAAGATAGCTGTGTAGCTCTGACCTACAGTAGAGCGCTCAACCTGAGCGTAAGCAGCAATAGGCTCATCGATTACTACGATACCCAACTCGTTAGAGAAGTCCTGACCAGCAACCTTGATCTGGTGAGCAAATACGTTAGTAAGCATCAAAGAAGCATAACCACGCAAAGCGTAAGCCTCAGCCATATAGAGATCCAAATAAGCCTGCTCAGTCTCAGTAGCACCCTCATAAAGCTCCTTTGAAGCCTTGATGATACGAGCTGCGTTATCTGCAGTCTTATAGCCATAGTTCCAGATACCGCTCAAGTAAGTATCAGTATCTACGTGAGTGTACTGATAGAGCTTATCCCAGTGACCAGTCTTACCGTTCCAGTAGCTAACATCAGTAGGAATATCACCAATTGAGATAGCATAGTTACCAGCAAAACCGTAATAGAACAAACGGTAGTAAACACCGTTCAATGCTGTACCGATAGCTGTTACAGAGCTGAGACCTGTGTCGATGTCGATACCACGAGAGTAATCAGTCTCAAGGTAATCGCTACCACAGCTCGACACGCCACCAGCAAGAGCAAGCACAGCAAAAATTTTCAATATTGATTTTTTCATTGTTACTTCGTCTTTAAATTAAACATTCGCTAAGCGCATCATTAGAATGAAATCTGTACACCACCTGTAATAGTCTTGGTAGCAGGATACTGCCAAGAGATCTTACCGCTAGAGTATGTCTCTGATGAATAACCTACGAAATCCTTAGCACGGAATGTGTAGAGGTTATCAGCAGATACATAGATACGCAACTTGTTGATTGCAATCTTGCTTGTCCACTTCTTAGGCAATGTGTAACCAATAGCGATGTTGCTGAGCTTCAAGTAGTCACCGCTATAGAGGAAGCGTGATGAGTCATCAGTTGCTGAATAGGGGTCACCATAGATGTACTCGGGGTGCTTTGCATCCTTGTTCTCAGGAGTCCAAGAATCGTAAACCAAATCCTTGTGGGGAGTACGCAATGCCATACCGAAACCGGTAAATGCAGCACCGTAGTCGTAAACCTTACCACCTGTACGGAATGTGAATGCCATATTGAAATCAAGACCCTTCCAGTTAAGGCTTGTACCGAAACCACCAACCATCTTAGGCTCTGCTGAACCTACATAACGCTTTGCAGCCTCATTGAAGTCAGATGTAGTCTCGTCGCCAGTCTCGTTCAAATACCACAAAGGCTCACCAGTCTCGCGGTTAACACCTGCCCACTCCTTCATCTTGAACTGGTTGTAAGGACGGCCCTCCTCAACGATGTCGATAGTACCCTCGATAGGCTCACCGTTCAAACGAACAACCTCGTTCTTGTTCCAAGAGAAGTTAGCATATGCGTTCCAAGCGAAATCGCCACGGTTGATGATGTTAGCGTTAACTGACAACTCCCAACCGCTGTTGCGGATAGCACCGATGTTCTGCATTGCAGAGCTCATACCTGTAGTCAATGACAAAGGCACGCTGTAGAGAGCATCGTCAGTAAGCTCGTTATAGTAATCCAAAGTGAAGTGGATGCGATCGATCAATGAGAAATCAACACCTACGTCGAACTTCTTAGATACCTCCCAAGTAAGATCGGGGTTAGAGATAGCTGAGGGAACCATACCCGGAACACCACCATAGTTGTAACCTGATACGTAGAAACCACGTGCAGCATACCAACCAATATCCTGGTTACCTACTGTACCGTAAGATACACGAGCTGCTGCGTTAGTGAAGATGTTGCTATCGGCGAAGAGATCCTCGCTGAAACGATACTTAGCACCTACTGACCAGAAGTTACCCCAACGCTTGTTGGCACCGAACACTGATGAACCGTCACGACGGAATGAACCAGAGAGGTACAAACGATCGTTGAATGAGTAATGAGCATCGAGGAAGTATGAAGCCAACTTAGCCTCTGACTCGTAGTACTCTGAATCGCCCCAAGTACCTACAGTTGACAAGTCACGCATACCGCTTGTTGCGAAGGGGAAGTCAGTACCAGTCATATACTCGTAGCTATACATCTTCTGCTGCATCTCCTGACCGATCAACACGCTTACGTCGTGCTTCTCACCGAAGGTGTAGTTCCAACCCAATACGTTGTTCCAAGTGATAACGTAGTTATCGGTGTTGTACAACTGACCCATACCGTTGTAGTCAGCACCCTGTGCGTTGTAAACAGCACCCCAGTACTGGTACTCACGCTGGTTAGAGATGTTCACACCCAAAGTAGACTTAGCATAGATACCGTGACCGAAATCAATCTGAACATAAGGATTGATGTTGATAGTCTGGTTCCAAACGCGGCTCATATCACCGAGCTCCTCATCCCATACAGCCAAGGGGTTGTATGTTGCAGAAGAAGTGTTGTAAGAACCGTCCTCGTTGTAGAAGGGATAGAAAGGCTTCATCTGAGTAGACGCACCTACGATGGGGCTAGTCATAGAACCACCGAGTGACTGAGAGAAACCGTTCTGGATAGAGTAGCTGTAAGAAGAGTTAACACCAACTGTAACAATCTTAAACTTAGAATCCAAGTTCAAACGACCAGTGAAACGAGTCATGTCAGAGTTGATTACGATACCCTCGCTATCGAGGTAACCAAGGCTGGCGAAGTAACCAGTGTTACCAGTCTTACCCTGAATGTTTACGTTGTAGTCCTGATAGTAACCCTCGCGAGTAACAGCGTCAACCCAGTCGTATGATGAAACACCATCCCAACCATAAACGCCTGACAAATAGTCGTAAGCAGCCTCATAAGATGCACCAGCACGCTTAGCATAACCACGAGCGAACAAGTCCATTGACTCAGATGCGTTAGCAAAGTTCATGTTGTGGTTTGACATAGAAGTCACACCCTGCTTGATGTCAACGTTAACGTTTACACGACCCTCCTTACCCTTCTTGGTAGTAACGATGATTACACCGTTAGCAGCACGAGCACCGTAGATAGAAGTTGCAGCAGCATCCTTCAATACGGTTACTGACTCGATATCAGAGGGGTTGATAGCAGCCATAGGATCGAGGTAGAGGTTTGTCTGGAGACCGTCAACGTCAGAGTTTACGGGCATACCATCAACTACATACAAGGGAGCAGCACCTGAAGAGAGTGAACCCTGACCACGAACGTAGATTGAACCCCAAGCACCGGGCATACTGCTTGAGTTGTTCATCTGAACACCGGCAACACTACCCTCCAACGACTTAACGAAGTTGGCGTCGGTCTTGTTGTCAAGCAACTCCTCGCCGATTACTGATGCAGCACCAGTAAACGACACCTTACGCTGTACGCCGTAACCTGTTACCACAACCTCGTCGATAGACTGAGCGTCGTCAGCAAGAACGACGTCAATTGAAGTACGGCTACCCACAGCAACTGTCTGTGCCTCATAGCCGATAAACGAAACAATCAGATTCGCATTAGCAGCAGCCTCAATGCGGAATGCTCCGTTCACATCAGTAGTGGTACCTACGTTAGAACCCTCAACAACGATAGCAGCGCCAACAACGGCCTGACCGGCAGAGTCCTTAACCGTACCGCTCACCTGTCTGTTCTGTGCAAATGCCACAGCGGCAACTGCCAAAACAGCGAAGATAGAAAGTACAATTTTCCTAACCATAAGCATTAAATTTATTGATACATAAAAAAACAATGATATTTTCACTCTAATGTAAAAATACAACCGCAAAGATAATAATTTAATCTTTTATTATCAAAAAAATTTAATATAAAATTAACATTGTTAAAAAATGCTGGTACTGTGGCTCAGCAAGTTATGTTTTGTAAGCAAAGTTCGCAAAATTATGATAGTTCGCAATGAGTTTGCAGGTAGCATTTATGCTTAATACATTTTTATTCATTAGTCCATAGCGGTATTAAGCCCAAATATTGTTGATAAATATAGCTTTTTTGCCATAATCCAGACCTTTTTACACGTTTTCCCGGGTGATAGGTTACAATTTCCTATGCCAGAAACAGCTATATCGGCAACTCTTCATACGTAATCTTCAAAATACATATCAATTTGGTCCGATACTCGGGTCATCTCTGAATTTATTGTGGTTTTTAGCACCTTGGCATATATTTGGGTGGTTTTAATGTCGGTATGTCCCAACATTCGGCTCACAATCTCGATAGGCACACCATAAGCCAGAGTAACCGTTGTGGCAAATGTGTGTCGAGCAGTGTGAAATGTCACTCTTTTGGTTATGCCTGCGCGCGAGGCGATGCTTTTAATGAGTTTATTGCACCAACAATTTGTAGGCAGGGAAAATATCGGTGCATTATTATTCCGCGAATAGCGCTTCTGTAATATACGCAGCGGCAATTGCAGGAGCGGAACGTCAACTGAGGTGCGGGTCTTTTTTCTGCGGATAACGATGTGCCACTGTTCGCCAATCTTAACAACATCATCATACGTAATTCTTTTTATGTCAGCATAGGCCAACCCCGTGAAGCAACTGAATAGGAAGGCCTCCAGCACGATACTCTCCATATCGTTTCGAGGGAGTTCATTTGCCATAGAGCGCAACTCCTCCTTCATCAAGAAACAGCGCTGCGAACTCTCGCTATGGAGCTGATAGCCCGTAAATGGGTTGATGGGTATCTCTCCTTGTGTAACAGCCAACATCAAAATATGCTTAAAAGCCGTGAGGTAGGTGCGTGCAGTATTGACGTTGCATCCAGCCTCTACACTTAGGTAGCGATGGAAGTCATATATAAACTCTCTATCAACCTTCCTCAGGGGCAGATCGGTCGTCTGCATATGCGACATTATAAAGTTTTGAAGGTGGTTGCATACATACCTATATTTATATAAAGTACTCGATTGACGAGTTATTCCAACCATTTTCTCAAAATCCTGATTGTGGCGGTTAAAGAAGTCCACAATGCCCTCCGATGTGTTATGTCTACCCTGATGCATACGTCGCAACTCTTGCGGCGAGGGCTCCATTTGCGAACGTAGCAGTGTTTGATAATCTTCGTGAAGCGAATAGTAGATCTTGTCGAGTAATGCGTTTGTGCGTCGCGCAACCTCATCACGCCCTTTTACCCGTCTGCGGATGTTGTTCCATCGAAACTTCTCGACCGAGAGATGCGTTGAGAAGGTGCACGTTTTCTTGTTAATGGATATGCGACAGAAAATAGGCAGTTTGCCACATTTGAGCGGCTGCTTCTTCTTCACATAGAAGAATATACTAAAGTAATGTCTCATAAAACGTATGGGATTAAGTAATAAAATGAAACCTACGTGACAAAAGGGCAGTCTGCTATATAACTGAGATATAGCAGAAAATGTTATGCGACCAAGGTCACAAATAGGTAACATTTTACAGTATTTAGGGCATAAATTAGGTTGTGCACCCCTTTCAAAGGCAGATCTAAGGGGTGTTTAGTTTTTACATTAGAGTGAAAATATACTTATTATTATTTATATGTACAAATAAAATTAATGCTTATGGTTAGGAAAATTGTACTTTCTATCTTCGCTGTTTTGGCAGTTGCCGCTGTGGCATTTGCACAGAACAGACAAGTGAGTGGTACGGTTAAGGACTCTGCCGGTCAGGCTATCATCGGTGCTACCGTTGTTATTGAGGGTTCTCACGTAGGTGCCACTACAGGTGCGGACGGATCATTCCGATTGGAGGCTCCCGCTAATTCCAATCTCGTGGTTTCGTTCATCGGTTATGAGACTCAGACAGTTGCTTTGGGTGCTCGTACCTCTATCGAGATCGTTCTTCAGGACGATACTCAGTCAATCGACGACGTCGTTGTCGTAGCTTACGGTACCTCTTCTAAGGAGGCGGTGACCGGTTCAGTGACAATGGTTAAGTCTGACGTAATTGAGCAGCGTACTACATCTGACGTAACCAGTGCACTCGAGGGTGCTTCAGCTGGTGTACAGGTAAGCAGCTCATATGGTGAGCCCGGTGCTTCTACCGACATCTTGATCCGTGGTTTCGGTTCAGTTAACGGTAACAACACTCCCCTTTACGTTGTTGACGGTAACATTTTCAACGGTAACATGAGCGACATCAACCCCGCCGACATCGAGTCAATGTCAATCTTGAAGGATGCAGCTTCTGCAGCTCTTTATGGTTCACGTGCAGCGGCCGGTGTTGTGCTTATCACTACTAAGAAGGGTAAGCAGAGCGGTAAGTTGAACGTTAGCGTATCAACTAAGCAGGGTGTTTACACTCGTGGTTTGAAGGAGTACGATGTATTGAGCGCTGACCCCTGGATGGAGGTTATGTGGAACACTCTTTACAACGACTACAACCTTTACTATGGTGGTACTTACGACAACGCTTCTATCCGTCAGTGGGCAAGCGAGGATCTTATGGAGTCAATTATGAACAACATCTACGATGCTGATGCTGCTTCAATTATCGATCCCACAACTGGTAAGGTTCAGGCTAAGGTTAAGGACGGTTACACCGACCTTAACTGGTTCGACGCTGTTGAGAAGACTGGTTACCGTGGTGAGTACAACATCCAGTTGGATGCTGCCGGCAACAACTACGACGTTTTCGCTTCAGTTAACTACTTGAACGAGGAGGGTTACGTTATCAACACTGGTTTCGAGCGTACAACAGCTCGTTTGTCAGCTAACTTCACTCCTAAGAAGTGGTTCAAGGCTGGTATCAACTTGTCAGGTTCATTGCAGAACCAGAACTACCGTGCTACAGCATACTCTTCATACTTTGCTAACCCCTTCTACTCAGCACGTATGATGGCTCCCGTATATCCTTACTACGAGCACGACGACACAGGTGCTATCGTAATGGATGACAGCGGTAACCCCCAGTACAACTTCGATACTTCATACTTGAACAACCGTAACATCGCTTATGAGTTGCATCAGGACTACGATCGTAACTATCGTACTACATTGAACACATCTGCTTACACTACTATCACTTTTTTGAAGGACTTCCAGTTCACAGTTCGCGGTTCTATCGACCGTCGTCACTTGACATCTAAGGCCTACAACAACAAGAACATCGGTGATGGTGCTGCTAACGATGGTCGTTTGACCAAGGATTTCTACGAGTACAACACTATCAACTTGCAGCAGCAGCTCTCTTACGCTAAGACATTTGGCAAGCACACTGTTGACGCAATGATCGGTCACGAGAACTACGAGTACCGCTACAACTACGACCACGCTATGAAGAATGGTGAGTTGTTCGAGACTGGTGTATTCGATACATTCCAGACTATGCAGTACATCGACGGTAGCGTTACTTCATACCGTTCAGAGTCTTACTTGGCTCGTGCACGTTATAACTTCGACGAGCGTTACTTCATCGAGGGTTCATTCCGTCGTGACGGTTCTTCTCGTTTCTCTAAGAGCAGCCGTTGGGGTAACTTCTGGTCAATCGGTGGTTCATGGGTTGTTTCATCTGAGAAGTGGATGGAGGACGCTGAGTGGGTTGATTTCTTGAAGCTTCGTGCTTCTTACGGTGAGGTAGGTAACGACTCATCTGCAGGTTACTTCCAGTCACAGGGTCTCTACTCTGCTGGTTACGGTACAAACGGTGGTAACGGTACTATCTTCTTGACTCAGTTGGCTAGCGACGATTTGCGTTGGGAGAACTCTCAGTCATTCGACATCGGTATCGATGCTCGTTTGTGGAACACTGTTGATGTAACTTTGGATTACTTCAACAAGCGTTCTAAGGACCTTATCTTCAGCCGCAAGTTTGCTCCCTCTGTAGGTACACTCGGCCCCGGCTCAACTTATCCTTCTTCAGTAATGAACATGGGTTCAGTTGACAACTCAGGTCTTGAGGTTGCTGTTAACGTTGATATCTTCAACAAGCGTGATTTCAAGTGGAGCGTTGGTGCTAATGCTTCATTCGTAAAGAACCGTATCAAGTCATTGCCCGAGACAGCTGAGGAGGGTAACGCATATCTTTCAGGTAACTACCGCTACCAGGAGGGTCACTCTATGTACGAGTTCTGGTTGTACAAGTATCAGGGTGTTGACCAGTTGACTGGTGATGCTCTCTATACATTCGATGCAACTGACGCTAATATGGGTAAGCTTGAGGGTCTTCTCGAGTCTGGCGACGTAAGCGAGATCAATGGTGAGTACTACGCTCTCAACACTACTTACGCTAAGAAGGATTGGTCAGGTGAGGCATTGCCTAAGGTATATGGTGGTGTTCAGACTAACCTCTCTTGGAAGGGCTTGCACTTCAACGTAATGGCTTCTTACTCACTCGGTGGTAAGATCTACGATGGTACTTACCGTGCTTTGATGTACCCCTACCTTACAGGTCCTCAGGCATTGCACGTTGATATCTTGAACTCTTGGACAGAGGCTCCCGCAGGTATGGCTGAGAATGCTGCTAATCGTATTACTAAGGGTATCTTCCCCCGTAACGATAACACTTACAACACTTATACCTACGCAGCTTCAGATCGTTGGTTGGTTGACGCTTCTTACTTCATCGTTAAGAACATCGGCCTTTCATACGACCTTCCCAAGAAGTGGGCTAACGCTATTGATTTGAGCAACATCAATGTTTCTCTCAATGTTGAGAACCCCTTCATCTTCACAAAGCGTGCAGGTTTAAACCCCCAGTACTCATTCTCAGGTTCACAGGATCAGACCTACGTTGCTGCTCGTATTTGGACATTTGGTCTTAACATCAAACTCTAATCAAAAGAAAGGGTAAGAAATTATGAAAAAAATGATGAAATATATTGCCGCCCTCGTCCTCGGTGCGATGGTGATGACGGCTTGTTCGGAGGATTATTTGGAGACAGGTCCTACCAATGCTCTTAATAAGACTCAGCTCTCTTCGAACGTTGAGAACTATGGTATCTACATCAACGGTATCAACTTGTTGATGGTTTACCAGCAGGGCGCATACGGTCAGGGTTACTGCGGTATGATGAACTTGTTGGACTTTATGGGCAACAACTGTGGTAATGACTGGTCTGCTCAGGACTTCGGTACTGGCCGTGCTAACGGTTCTAATATGAAGCTTACTGTAAGCGATACAGCTTCTTGGTCAAGCTACTCTTGGTGGTTCCTCTACCAGATTATTGGTCAGGCAAACCGTGTTCTCGCTTCTATCGACGATGCTGAGGGTGACAATGACTTGCGTTCATTCTACAAGGCTCAGGCTTTGACTTACCGTGCTTACTGTTACCAGTACTTGGTACAGATCTTCGGTAAGCGTTGGATGGATTCTAACAACGGTGCTTCTGATGGTGTTATCTTGAAGTTGGACGACACTAACGAGACTGGTGCTGTTTCTTCTTTGGCTGCTTGCTACACTCAGATCTATAAGGATTGCGACGATGCTATCACTTTGTTCCAGGAGTCTGGTATGGATGCTCAGAATTTCTACGAGCCCAGCTTGGCTTTGGCTATCGGTGTTAAGGCACGTGCTGCTCTTTGCCGCGAGGATTGGGAGACTGCTGCAACTTATGCTGGTATGATTGCTGATGAGTACGATTTGATGTCTGCAACTGAGTTCCAGAGCGGTTTCCACACTGCTAACGACGAGTGGATCTTCGGTGGTTACGGTGACGAGAACGAGAACATGTGGTACTACACATTCGGTGCATACTACGGCTACAACGGCTACTATAGCGGTGCAGGTGGTTACAACATCGTAGGTAACCGTGAGTTGGTTGACGCACTTTCTGACGAGGATGCTCGTAAGCAGTTGTTCCTCGCTGAGAGCCTTATCGGTGCTAACTTGCAGGAGGCACTCGATGCAGGTATCATGCAGAAGAACTTGAGCCCCAGCCCCAAGACTGAGGCTGGTGCGGCTATCGTTAGCAAGATGAAGGCTTATATGAAGTCTATTCCCGGTGTAGCAGCTAACTTGAACTCTACAGGCTATTCACCCGCTGCTCCTGCATTCTACGGTCAGTTGAAGTTTGGTGTATTTGGTCTTCCCGGTATTCACCACTCTGTTTATATGCGTGCTGCTGAGATGTACCTTACTCAGGCTGAGGCTTTGTGTAAGCAGGCTACTCCCGACTACGCAACTGCACAGGACTTGCTCTTCGCTGTTAACTCACGTCTTGATCCTACTTACGTTAAGTCAACAAAGACTGGTCAGGAGTTGATCGATGAGATTATGTTCTACCGTCGCGCAGAGTTGTGGGGCGAGGGTCACGGTTGGTTCGACTTGAAGCGTACCGGTGCTCCTATCTCACGTAAGAGCTATGCTGAGAATGGCGGTGGTACATTCGGCCCCTTGTACTCAGTTACAGTAGAGCCCAACGCGGCAAACACTAACGACTGGACTTGGGTTGTACCTTTGATCGAGTCTCAGTACAACGACGCTATCGTAAAGTAATATAACTGATAGTTTCAATAACAAGGAGGGTGTCCCTATGGACATCCTCTTTTTTTTGCGCTTTACGGGCGATATAAGACAATGACTGATAAAGCACAAGGATTTTATTACAGCAGTGTAATAACGCATAGATAAGGCTTAAAAACGCGAGAGCATACCCCACCAACAGCCTACAACGCAAGGTAATAAAAAACCTGTCTAACACGATGTTTAGACAGGCTCTTCTATAACTATAATAACACTATATCTTGTCGAAGTCATCCTTGCCGGCGCCGCACAAGGGGCACGCCCAGTCGTCGGGCAGATTCTCAAACGATGTTCCGGGCTCAATGCCATTCTCGGGATCACCAATCGCGGGGTCATAAATCCATCCACAGGGGTTGCATACGTACTTATCCATAATCTTATTGTTTTTGTTTGTTAATGAATGTTTATCTTTCTCTATTGCAAAAGTAATACACTACATCGTCAAAAAATCACAAAAACGATAAAAAGATTTTTTAGTCCTATAAGTTCCGCTTATACTCTGCTCACCATTCATACACAAAAAAAAAGACCGACAAGCCGTAAAGCCTGTCGGTCGTATATTGTTTATTACACTCTATTAAACCAAGCCTGAGAAGCCCATAAAGGCCATTGCAAGGATAGCAGCAGTGATAAGTGCAATAGGATTACCCTTCAATGCTGAGGGCACGCCATCCAACTCCAAACGCTCGCGGATACCAGCGAAGAGCACCAAAGCCATAGCGAAACCCACTGCAGTAGATACCGAGTAAACAAAGCTCTGCAAGAGGTTAAACTCCTTCTGGATCATAAGGATTGCAACACCCAACACAGCACAGTTTGTAGTAATCAAGGGAAGGAAGATACCCAATGCCTGATACAATGAGGGCGATACCTTCTTCAACACGATCTCTACCATCTGCACCAACGCAGCAATAACGAGGATGAAGACAATAGTCTGCATATACTCGATGTGCAGGGGCACAAGGATGAATGTCTGGATAGACCACGCCACAATCGAAGCCAACGCCATAACAAAGGTTACGGCAGCACCCATACCCAGCGAGGTATTCACCTTTGACGATACGCCCAGGAAGGGGCAAATACCGAGAAACTGTGCGAAAACTACGTTATTAACGAAAATTGCACCGATGATAATTGCGAAATATGAAAGCTCCATAACTACTTCTTAGCTAATTTGTTAAACAACACCATCATATAGCCCAGCACAAAGAATGCACCCGGAGCCAATACGAATACCAAAGGCATATAATCTCCAATACCGAGCGAGAAGCCAAAGATAGCACCGCTACCCAAAATCTCACGCACAGCACCGATAAGTGTAAGCGCAATGGTAAAGCCCAAGCCGATACCCACACCATCGAGGATAGAGTCCAGAGCGCCATTCTTCGACGCGAAGGCCTCGGCACGACCCAAGATGATACAGTTTACTACGATCAAGGGGATAAACACACCCAAGCTTGCATAGAGCGAAGGCACATAGGCCTGCATCAACATCTGGATGATGGTAACGAACGATGCGATAACCACGATAAATGCGGGGATACGCACCTTATCGGGGATAAAGTTCTTAATGAGCGAGATAACCAAGTTCGACATAATCAACACGGCCATAGTCGCCACACCCATACCCAAACCATTCGCGGCCGAGGTGGTAGTACCCAACGTAGGACACATACCCAACACCAGCACAAAGGTGGGGTTATTCTTCAAAATACCATTAAGTATGATCTGCATCTTATTCATTCTGACCTCCTTTCTGAGCCTGCTGGCCCGCATTGTTGGCAGTTGCAGTAGCACCCGACACGCTGTCGGCTGACTCCTGATAACCACACGCTACCTTATAAGCCTCGTAGGCGCGAGCTACAGCCTCGTAATAGGCGCGTGAAGAGATAGTAGCAGCAGTCAAAGCATCCAGCTCACCGCCATCCTTCTTCACTTTAAACTCAATCTCCCACGAATTCTTATTCTGAATGCTTGAAAGCAACGCGTTGCCCTCGTCGGCCATCTTGGTACCAAGACCAGGAGTCTCCGACTGCTGCAATACGTTTACGTTAAGAATCTTGCCATCGGCACCAAAGCCAACCATAAGGCGGATAACACCGCCAAAGCCGTTCTTTGTCATAGACTCAACAGCGTAACCTACAGTCTCAGAACCCTTGGTTGCGGTATAGACTACGATTGTCATGTCGTCGATAGTCTGCTCGCTGATATCGGTCTTGTCAAACTCGGGCAATACATTTGCCACAGCAGCAGTCGTTGCGGCAGCATTTGCCTCAGCGATAGCATCAGCCGTAATCATATTCACTGCACCCACACCTGCCGAAGCAATAAGGGTTACGGTGAACAGGACGGCAACCATATTAAAAAGTGTACTCTTCATATCTCCGTCCTCCTATTTTTTAGCTGTTGTTACACCGAAGCGACGAGGCTTCACATACTTATTAATGAGAGGTGTAACAGCATTCATCAAAAGAATTGCGAATGACATACCCTCGGGATAAGCACCCCACAGACGGATAACCATTGTAATCACACCAATACCTACACCATAAATAACCATACCCTTGGTAGTCATAGGCGAGGTCACATAGTCGGTTGCCATAAAGATAGCACCAAGCATAGCACCTCCAGCCAAGAGGTGGAATAAGGGCAGTGCATACAACTCTGCACCACCACCCTGCATCAAGGCTACGATAAAGGCGAAAGCTGCCATCGAACCCAACACAGACACGGGAATGTGCCAAGTGATAACACGACGCCACAACATATACAAACCACCCAAAAGCAGAGCAGCAGCCGAAAGCTCACCCATAGAACCAGAGGTGAAACCACCGAACATAGTCATAAGGTTAGCATCGGCAACCGACATAGCACCCGACTTGATGGCTGCCAAGGGAGTAGCACCCGAGAATGCGTCGGTTATGCCACCAATAACGGGCTCAATTTCAGGGAATGATGTCATCTGCACGGGGTAGGCGATAAGCATGAACACACGACCCACCAACGCAGGGTTGAAGGGGTTGTGACCAAGGCCACCGAAGGTCATCTTCGCAACACCGATAGCAACCACCGAGCCGATAACGATAATCCACCAAGGAATGCTGGCAGGCAGGTTGAATGCAAGCAAAAGACCTGTAACCACAGCCGACAGGTTACCGATGGTGGGATTGCCCTTGACAAGATACTTCTGAATCAAGAACTCCACCACTACGCAACTCGCTACAGCAATTGCCGTAACGTAGAGTACGCTCAAACCATACACCACAACCGATACCAGCAGGGCGGGTACCAAGGCCAAAATCACATCGCGCATCAACGACTGAGTCGAGTGCGGATTGTGCATATGAGGTGCAGGCGCAACAATAAATTTATTTGCCATATCTCTCTTCTTTTATTTTCATTAGTTTTTAGCAGCAGCTGCGGCAGCGGCACGTGCACGGATAATACCCATCACGGTCAGCTTACCCAAGCGTACATAATCCAACAAGGGGATACCCGCGGGGCAGGTGTACTGGCAACAACCGCACTCGATACAATCGGGGATGCGCTCAGTCTCCATCTCGTCCCACATCTGCTTTGCAGCCAAGCGCTGCAACAAGTAGGGCTCCAAGCCCATCGGGCAGGCTGCCACACACTTAGCACACTTGATACACTCGCTCTCGGCCACACGACGAGTCTCTTCGCCACTAAAGATTGTAATACCCGAGCAACCCTTTGTTACGGGCGAGTCTACGTTAGACATAGCACGACCCATCATAGGACCACCATTTACAACCTTAACATCGCCCTCGGGCAGACCACCAGCCATCTCAAGCAGCGTAGAGATAGGTGTACCCATACGAGTGAGCAGGTTGCGAGTCTGCTTAACATCCTTACCTGTTACGGTTACTACACGCTCAATCAGGGGCTTATTCTTCTGCACAGCCTCATACACCGCTACGGCTGTAGAAGCGTTGCACACTACGGCACCTACGTGGATAGGGAGTGCAGGAGGAGGGGGTACCTCGCGGCCTGTAACGGCAGCGATGAGCTGCTTCTCACCACCCTGGGGGTACTGCACCTTCAGGGGCTCAACCGAAATAGCAAACTTCTTCTCGGCGATAATCTTATTCAGATTAGCAATAGCATCGGGCTTGTTGTTCTCAACACCGATGATAGCCTTATCTACGTTCAATGCCTTCTTCAGGATCTCAACGCCGATGAGCAACTCCTCTCCACGCTCCAACATTGTGCGGTGGTCAGAAGTAAGATAGGGCTCACACTCTACACCGTTGATAATCAAGAACTCAGCCTTGCAGCCGTTAGGAATCGAAAGCTTCACGTGAGTGGGGAACGTAGCACCACCCATACCTACGATACCTGCATCCTTAATGTTAGCGATAATTGCCGCTGAGTCCAACTCGCACTCACGCTTAACCTCTACCGAGCGGTCAATCTCGGGCATCC